>DAOUTV010000031.1 GCA_030668505.1 Desulfobacterales bacterium
AAGGTGATCACCTTGGCGCCCATGGCCGGAAGATGGGTCTTTAGGTGCTCGTAAAGCTTTCTGCTCCCGTGTCCCACTCCCTCATCTCCCACGAGAAAAGAAAAAGGCATGGAGAGGCCAAGCGTGTCGCACGCCTTGACCGCTGCGGCTATCAGCGCGGGTGTGCCGCGGTTGACCGGTGTTTCATGACCCTCCAAGGACAAGCGATCACCCTTCAATATAGCAGTGCCGGAAACCAGCGGGAAATCTTCTTCCGGGACGGTTCCGATTAGAGCGAGCATTGTCGCTTTATCTCCTCATAAGCCAACTGAAGGGCATACCCGCAAAGGGTGTGGCCAATTTCCCTCGGAGGCGGCGCTTGCCGAAGGTCTTTTCCGACAAGCCTTGCCCCCAGATAGGGCACGTCCGGGCAACCTCCTCCGGAAATATTAACAATCCTCAGGGTTTCTTTGTCTATAGTGAGTTTCATGTTGGCGGCGCGAACCATAAGATGTTGCCCATAGTCCGTAGTTATAAAAAGGGCTACAGGCTTGAGGAGGGGATCATCCACTGGCACCACTTCTATGGGTGCGATCTTGTTGGCTTTCAACAGCCTTAAGATATTCAACTGCTCAACCAGGGGAAATTCAATGACGAGATCGCAACCCGTCCGCAATTCCGGTGGGGGTCCCATGACACGAACCCTCCACCCGTTTTTCCGTATCACGGACTCGGCCTTGATGACTTCACTAGTATTGTGAAAGGAAAGAAACCCCCGATCCGGGCTTTTTGCTTTGGATGTGTTCCCTTTCTTGCGCTTGAAAGCTTTGAACACCATGGTCATTTACTCCTTCTTGATCAGGATCTTATAGCCGCCACCTGATTCTGTAACCCCAGCCACCTCCCAGCCCTGACTTTGGGCCGCGCGGCTCACGTTTTCCTTTGAGGTGTCCGTGTCCACCAAAACCTCAATTTCCCCTTTATTGAACGCCTTGATCTTGTTCAAGGTCATAAGCACGGGTTGTGGGCAGGAGAGCCCGCTTGCATCGACTATTTCCGGCATCGTAACCTCCTTATCAAAAACGAAGTGCCTAAAGTTAAAGAAATTGAAGAATTGAAGGGCCTTATCTAATTCAATGTCATTAACTTAAGCTCAAAATCCCCCCCTTTTCTAAAGGGGGGCGGGGGGGATTTCTTTGAAGAGTTTTAAAATCCCCCTAAATCCCCCTTTTTTAAAGGGGGACCTTAAAGAAACGGTTCTTAAGTTAATGACATTGTTATCTAATTCCTAAATTTGCAATTCCTGAATTGCTAATGATTATGTTCAACTTTAGCTCACTTTAGACACTTTAGGCATTTTAGCTCACTTTTTTCAGGCCTTTTGTCTCATGGTCAGTCCAAAAAAAGTGCAAACAAGAAGACCAATAATAACCGCGGCAATACCATGCGGGCCAACCCCTTTGGGTGAGCTGGCCAGCCCGAAATTGTGGGCAAAGGCAGCGCCAACGATCATGCCCAGGACAAAGACAGCAGCATCACCATCTCCTTCTCCAGCCATGAATAACTGGCGGCCCGGGCAGCCTCCAGCCAGGCAGAAGGCCAGGCCCGCCAGGACCATGCCGCCAAAGTTCCACAGATGCGCAGTGTGGGCAACGGGTTGTTTTGCAAATCCGGGATGGAACTGACCCAGAATCAAACTGGTCAGGAAGGCAAAGGCAATCAGTGCCAGCACACCATAGAAAAGATGGGGGATACGAAATAAAATCAGGTCTCGAAAGGCCCCCATGGTGCAAAATCGGCTGCGTTGCGCAAAAAACCCGATGGCAAGGCCTATAATCAGAGAGACAGCAATGGACGCATGCATGGCCCCCGGACCCTTGGTGCTGTAAAAAAGAACCCCACTTTTTTGCTCACCGTCAATCTGCGGAAACATGAACAAGAGCACTATAAAGCCAAGCATGATCAGTGGCATGATCCAGCCAACAGATGCGTATGCCTTGTTGCTTCGGCCAAGGTTATAACCGCCCTTGAGGAAAAGCGTGCCGACCCAAATGCCACCGATCAGTCCAAGAAGGCCAAGAATGGCATTCCAGTCACCCGCTGAGAGACGCAGCATGGCACGCCAGGGGCATCCCAGAAAAACCAGTGCCCCTATCATTGCAAAGACGCCCAACACAAAGCGCACAATGGGAGCAGAGCCTACACGGGGTCTAAATTCCCTGGAAGCATAGGCTGCAACCAAGGAACCGAGGACAAAACCGATGATCTCGGGTCGCATGTACTGAACTACCCCTGCACGATGCAGTCCGAGGGCCCCTGCGATGTCCCTTTCAAAGCATGCCACGCACACGCCCATATTGCCGGGGTTTCCCAACTTTTGTAAGAGCGGAGCAAACACACCAATAAAGGCCCCAACCGATATGATGCCCCACCGAGTGCCCAAGAAGTTTTTCATCTGCCCCATCAAGTCTCTCCTTTCGTGATACAATAAACCCCGAATGATCTCGTAAATAATAAGAATATTGAACGAAATCGAATAAGTCCAATACGTAATATCGATAAATGCACAGCTGAGGTATAGAAAATATCAATACACAGCGCTATTTGGGAAAAGCGGTGAGACCGGATATGCTCGGAGGGACTTTCTTGGAGGCAAATCAGCTAGTGCCCATCCACGAATCGTAAAAACTCAATGGGCACAAGCGTAAGTTTCCAATTCAGAAATGAGCAATTTTCCGCAAGGTCAAGGAAAACAAGGGGGTGCGCGGAGGCGTACCGAGGTACGTCGCACAAGAAACCCCGAAGTTTGACACCGAGATTGCGGAAAAGGGCCATTTATGGATGGAAACTAGGTAAGGGGCGTTCCGGGGTCAGCAGGGCCATCCACCGTGACCAATCTGCAGGTGCCTTTGTCGGCAGCCGTCAATACCATACCCTGCGACAGGATGCCCATAAGCTTTGTTGGCTTGAGATTCGCCACAATAACCACTTGTTTTCCTATCAGATCTTCTACCTCGTACTTCTCTGCGATGCCTGCAACGATGGTATGCTCTTCTCCGACATCGACTTTCAATTTCAATAGCTTTTTCGATCTTGGCACAGCCTCGGCATGAAGCACCGTGGCAACCCTAAGATCAATTTTCTGAAAGATCTCCATAGAGATATCTGCCTTTTCCCGCATCAGGCGGACCTCCTTTGGCTCGGCAATTTCCTGGTTTGCGGATTGGGCTCTATCTTGTTCAATCCTCGGAAACAGAGTAAGCCTCTTTGGAAGCTTAATACCAGGTTTTGTTTTTCCCCAAATGCTGAGGTCTTCCATCTTCTGGAAGGTCTCTGCCGACTCCAAACCGAGGTGTTCCTGCATGACCCGGGAAGCCTGCGGCATAATGGGATAGATGAGTCCTGAAATGATGCGAAGACCTTCCAGGACATTGTAAAGTACTGTCTGAAGTTGTCTCTGCTGGGACTTTCTCTTAGCAAGTTCCCATGGGGCAGTCACGTCTATGTACTTGTTAATATGATTTATGAATTCCCAAATAGCCATCAGGGCCTTATGGAAGGCAAGGTCTTCCACAGCCTTTCGGTAATCTTGAGCCGCCTTCTCGGCATCGGCTCGCAAGCCAAAATCGATATCGCTCTCTGTACCTGCTTCCTTCTGAGGTACGATCCCTTTGAAGTATTTGTGGACCATAGTCAGACTTCGACTGAATAGGTTTCCGAGGTCATTTGCAAGGTCCGAATTGAAGCGATGAATAAAGGCCTCTTCGCTGAAATTTGAATCAAGGCCAAAGACCATATCACGCATCAAAAAGTAGCGAAATGCGTCTGAGCCATATATTATTTTCAACTCAAGCGGATCCACTACATTGCCAATGCTTTTTGACATCTTGGCAGCGTCCACATTCCAGTAGCCATGGACATTCAGGTTACGGTATAACGGTATACCTGCGGCTTTTAGCATGATTGGCCAGTATATTGCGTGCGGTTTTAGAATATCTTTGGCTATCAGGTGCTGGACAGTAGGCCAGAATTTCTTAAATGGCTCACCGTCCGGGTATCCTAGAGCTGAAATATAGTTCAGAAGGGCGTCGAACCAGACATAGGTGACATATTGGTTATCAAAGGGAAGCGTGATACCCCATTGGAGCCTTGTCTTGGGACGGGATATGCACAGATCCGCCAAGGGTTCGCGTAAAAAAGCGAGTACCTCGTTCCGATAACGCTCCGGCCGAACGAAATCCGGGAATGTCTCAATGTGCTCGACAAGCCAGTCCTGGTATCGGCTCATCCTGAAAAAATAATTCGATTCCTTAATAACTTCCGGAATCGTTTTGTGGTCCGGGCATCTGCCATCCACCAATTCGCGTTCTGTATAAAAACGTTCACACCCAAAACAGTAAGCGCCTTCGTATTCACTGAAGTAAATATCTCCGGCATCATAGATCTTCTGGAGGATTTCCTCGACTACCTTGGCGTGAGCAGGTGATGTGGTGCGTATGAAATAGTCATATTCTATGTCGAGTTCAGGCCATAGGTTTCGGAAAAGTTCGCTGATCTGGTCCACATAAACCAACGGGCTCAAGCCTTCCTCCTTGGCCGCTCGGACCACCTTGTCACCATGTTCATCGGTTCCTGTCAGAAAGTAGGTTTCCTGGCCGCACATCCGGTGGAATCGATTCAGGACATCGGCCACTACTGTGGAGTAAGCATGTCCCAGGTGCGGACGGGCATTTACGTAATAGATAGGGGTTGTAATATAGTATGGATTCACACGTTTTTCTCCTCGATGATCTCGTCTAATCCCACATCAAGCTCACGTCCCTCGTCAGTCTTGATAGTAATCAATTCTTTCAGTAGGTTGCGCTTGACAACCTTTCCGCTCCCCATTTTAGTCCGGACGTATTTTCCGGAATCTGGAAATTCACGTTTAAGGCGACAGTAAGTCTCATATTCGAACGCCAAACAGCACATTAGTCGTCCACACAGTCCCGAGATCTTGGTGGGATTCAGTAACGTACCCTGTTCTTTGGCCATTCGGATTGATACTGGTTCAAAGTCATTCATAAAGCCGGAACAGCACAGTACGTGGCCGCATCTTCCGATGCCGCCGCACATCTTGGCTCTATTGCGCACTCCGATTTGGCGCAGTTCAATACGCACCCGATAGGCCTTAACGAGCATCTTGACCAATTCTCGAAAATCGACACGCCCATCGGCTGTGAAATAAAAAGTCAGCTTGGTTCCGTCGAACAGACTTCGCACAGAGACGAGGTTCATTTCAAGCCCTAATTCATTGATGCATTTCAGACAGTATGCATGGGCTGACTTCTCTGTCTCAACATTTTTCCTGTGCTGGGTTAGATTCTCATCGTTTGCTAGGCGATAGACCTTTCTTAGGCGAATCTTGGACTCCTGCTCTCCTGCAGGCCTGGGAGGTGTGACTACCGTGCCAAACTCCAAACCGTGCTCGGTTTCCACGACCACATGGCTGCCGCAGGAAAGCACAAAGAGGCCGGCATCATAATTGTAGATCTTGCCTCCCGGCCTGACGCTTACTCCGACAATTTTACCCATAACCGCTCACTTTAGGCGCCTATCGCCACAATATCGACAATAAATAGTCGATATTTATAAGGTTCTATTTATATTAATAATGTTTAAATCCGAAATCCGAATATCGAAATTCGAAACAATTTTTAAATCTTCAAAATTTAAATGACCAAAACAAGACTCCTCTCACATTGTTTTGAACATTAGAACATTCGGATTTCGGATTTGTTTCGGCCTGCCCTGGCGCGACGTACCCACAAGAAGCTGTTGTGCCTGTAACCAGGCCCGCCCTGGCGCGACAGGTTCAGATCGATGTATGGTGCCTCTCATCCCGGTCTGGGCCAGGGATTTCGGATTTCGAGATTCGAATTTAAGATTTATCCATCTTGTTTACAACTGCCCCGAAGGGGCCACCTTCTTCCGAGCGCGGTCTTTGACGAGGCGTAGTCACTTTAGCTCACTTCAATACACGCATCATCATAACCTCTAATGCCAGCCGAGGATTTGAGTTCTGTGAAATAGCGGTTTGGGCCGCATACACCGCCTCAACCTTTTCTAAGAGTTCATTGACCGACCGTCCTTGTGATGCATTCTGGATCTTGGCCATAAAGTCCTTATTAATAATCCTTTCAGGAGAGACCTTACACATAAGACCGTCCCTGAACCAGGTCATGATCATGTCCAGGGCATCGACCAATTTATCCTTATCACTTGAGATGGCAGCGACAAAGCCAAAAACAGGCTGAATCGATCTTATGGAAAGGGACGAAATTTGTTCAACGAGACGCGCGCGCCAAACCGTCCACTTTTCCCCATCCACTGACAGTGCTTTACCTAAGCTTCCCTTGGTCGATACAGCAAGTGTTGTTGCCGTTTGTCTGTCAAGCCCTTGTAACTCCACAAGCACCTCAGCAACCTTTTCATGCGGAATTGGCCTGAAGGCGACTTGCTGGCACCTGGAGACAATGGTTGGCAGCAGGTCCGTTGTCTGGTTCGCAGTAAGAATTATGAAAGTGTTTTTGGGTGGTTCTTCCAAAACCTTGAGAATAGCGTTCGATGCTTCAAGGTTCATGGCCTGTGCGTCGTTGATGATCACGACTCGCCAGTTTCCCTCTAGGGGCGCAAATCTCAGTTGCCTGGAAAGCGCCCTGACCTGGTTGATCTTGATAAAGGCACCCTCAGGTCTTACGGTAATCATGTCCGGATGGGCTCCGGAAATGACCTTTTGACACGAGGGACACTCTCCGCAAGCCGACACCCCCACAGGGTTCGTGCAGTTGAGAGCCATCCCTATGGCCATGGCCGTTGTTCGTTTGCCGATCCCATCGACCCCTGTAAACAACATGGCGTGAGGAATGTTCTTTTTTTTAAGCATTTGGGTCAAGAACCGTATTGGGCGTTCCTGGCCAATTATAGAATCAAACCTCATCACAATCCCCCTCACCTTCAAACCACCATTCATCTGAAGCGGTGTCCATGATTTGTTTTGCCAGGGATTGACCGACGCTGGTTCGCAACCGGCCCACCACGTGCGGAAACCAGGCCTTGGGCCCATTGTTTCCCGCATCATGCAAGGCTTTCAGTTCCAAGACTAATGCCAACTGGTCTGCGTCGTGGGCAAGCTGGGCTTCCAGGGTCTCGGCCGCATTAAACTCTTTGATGATATCGGCTACCGCATTTCCGAATGGAAGCCCCTCAGTTAGGTCTTCAACAGCCCGGGATTCGTCTACGGAAAGGTACTTCTTTTGTACATAGTTGAGATCCCCGGTTCTGGCCTCTGTGAGATCGTGTATAAGACACATCTGAAGGAGTTTTAGTTCGTCTGCTTCAGGGGTTATCTGTGAAAAAACATAGCCAATAAAAGTCGCAATGAAGCTGTGGTCGGCCACTGATTCGCTACCCGATCCTAAAAACTGAAAACCGGATCTGGGGATCTCTTTTAAGAGCCTGGCTTCAAAAAGCAGATTTGCTATGGCTTTCATAATACCCACTAATCTATACAATCGGGGCAAGGAAGGCAACCGCAAAATGACTTGACACCCCAATGAACGTCATATAACTTCCACCCAAAATTGGTAACCGACAAAACGGGAGCCTCTCGCCCGCTCCCTTTGGTCGCTAGAGCTCACAGAGATCGCTGAGATGAAAATTTCTTGGCCTGATTTTTTGACCCCAGTTAAATAGTTTGCAAATTTAACGGGGCAGGGAAGGAAAAATCAGGCCAAACAATCAGCCCCTGGCGGGGCATTTGAACCCGGATTGTGGTGTGTTTGACCAACACTAAGGAAATATCACGCGATAGCGTGGCAGTTTAAGCTGAATTGCCCTCTCAGCAATTCAGCTTAATAAGCTCTGAGCCTCTGTGCACTCTGTGAGAGACACCCGAATCATCATAGGCGGTACTATGCCAGTCGCAGCCAGCAATGACATTATTCAGATGGTTTTCCATGCAGGACCCATGGTTCGTTTTGTCCTGTTGCTTTTATTGTTTTTTTCAATAACCTCTTGGTCCATTATCTTCGCCAAATATCGGTCTATTAGGAAGGCACGCAAAGAATCAGCCGCTTTTCTTGATCTCTTTTGGAATAGCCGTGGTCTTTCTGAGGGCTTTGCAGCCTCAAAGCGTCTCCGTTACAGTCCCATAGCCAGGGTATTTCGTGTAGCTTATGTGGAGCTTAAAAAGGTCAACAAATCACAGTCATCCTCGACAGGTAGCGATGTAACAAGCGAAGCTTCGCTGAGCCAAAAATTGGTTTCGGTTGACAACATCAAACGGGCGCTTCGGCAAGCTGTAAGCATGGAACTGACCGGACTGGGAAAGGCCATCCCCTTTTTGGCAACAACTGGAAATACAACACCTTTCATAGGGCTTTTCGGTACTGTGTGGGGAATCATGAACTCCTTTCGCGGAATCGGTCTGAGAGGTTCTGCCAGTTTGGCCGTTGTGGCCCCAGGAATTTCAGAAGCGCTTATTGCCACGGCTGCCGGATTAGCTGCTGCAATACCGGCCGTTGTGGCTTATAACTATTTTACGAATAAGGTTCGTGTTCTGGAATCAGAAATGCACGTTTTCTCAGCTGATTTTTTGAACCTCATAGAACGAGACCTGATGAGACGAAAGGGGAAATAGGCGCGGCATGCAAGGAAGCAACAGCCATTTCATGTCTGATATCAACGTGACGCCCCTGGTAGACGTAATGTTGGTCCTACTTATCATTTTTATGGTCACAGCGCCTATGATGATGCAAGGGGTATCTGTATCACTGCCTCAGACCACTTCCACATCCCTTCCGGCAGAAAAGGAACATCTCATCATAACTGTCGACCGCAGCCAGCAGATTTATATTAATGATTATAAGGTGGCACTTGAGGCACTGCAGGCCAAATTGAAGAAGATCTTCGAAGGCCGTTCCGATCATAAGGTCTACCTTCGTGCTGACAAAACCGTGCCTTATGGGGTCGTCGTCCGCGTTATGTCAGAGGTTAAGAACGCTGGAGTGGAAAAGTTGGGGATGGTTACGGAGCCACTAAAAGAGATCGGCAAGAAACGATAGCAGAAAGAACTGAGATCATGCCTTCCCGTACAGATGTTTGGGACCAGGACCGTGATACAGTCCGAATCTGGGTCGGTATGGCGGGCCTTTCCTTATTGTGCCATGTACTTTTTTTCTCCGGTGTACTCTTCCTGCCAGAATTGCGATTCGACAGACCTTACATACCTTCCGCGGTCGAGGTGGACCTGGTAAGTCTTCCCCAGGTTAAACCCAAGCCACCAGCAGGTTCAGGTCAGATATCCGCTCCCCCCAAGGCTGTGGATAAAGGAGCACCAGTTGAACCCGTGAAGCCTGCTGAAAAGCCGGTGCAGGCTGTAGAGAAAAAGCCTGAGGAAACTTCTGATAAACCGGTATCCATGGCCCCAAAACCAATACAAGTTAAAAAATCACTCAAGCAAAAGACTTACAATGCGTCGAAGGTTATCAGAAGTGCTATTGCAAGAATCGAGAAGGAGGCCCCCGAATCAAGGCCTCGTCCCGTGCTTCAGGCCATTGATAAGTTAAAAGAGGAGGTTGAAAGTCAAGGGGGGGTCGTTATAAGGGGCGGCGTAGCCAAAGGTAGGGTGAGCAAGAAAACACTTGATCTTCTGGATATTTACAACGCTGAAATCTGGCAACGTATACAGAAAAACTGGGCCTTCTCCGAAGAGATGGTACGAGGTCGCACCGATTTGGAAGCCACCATCATTGTGAAAATTATGAGGGAAGGTGAGATACGGGATATCTGGTTTGAAAAAAGGTCTGGCAATAGCTATTTTGATGATTCGGTGTTTAAGGCTGTGAAGAAATCTGATCCGCTACCTCCATTGCCTGAAGGATATCTTGGTCCCTTTTACGATGTTGGTTTTAGATTTAACCTTTCTGAATTACAGAGAAGATTCTGACACCTTCATCTTGGTTTCTTAATGATGATGGCTTCGTAAAAAGTCGTCACTCCGGTGAAAACCGGAGTCCAGAGCCTTTTTAACTATCTGAATAGACTGGATTCCGGCTTTCGCCGGAATGACAAAAAATGGGATCTTTCGACTTTTTACGAGATCATCAATGATGAAAGTCGTGTTTTTTCCGGCAGAGGATCTTAAACATAATCACGCCTTTTCTCAAGGCGAACGCCGCAATACACAAAAGAACGAAAACACGAAGATATATCAGAGAATCAAACATAATATGTTCTCGATTTAATGTCGTTTTCGTGCTTTCGTAGTTTCGTGCTTTCGTGATAAGTTATTAATTTTAATTTCGGGTTGCATGGGTTAGCTGTTATGATTTCAATAAGTTATATAAAATCAAAGATATTATACCTGACCTTAATTCTTGTAGTCTTTATCACTTTGGTTGCCTGTTTAAATAGAACCTGCCAGGCGCGTGTCTACATCAATATCAACGCCCCGTATCTGAGAAAAATTCCAACCGCTATCCCAATTTTCAAGGACATGACTGCTGGGCAGAACCACACCCGGCTTGCCGAGGAGTTTTCTGATCTATTGGCAGAAACATTAAAGTTTACAGGTTTCTTTAAAATACTTGACCATGAAAGTTTTCTTGAGGACCCACAAAAAGCGGGTTTGATGCAGCATGCGATCAGCTTTAAAAACTGGACCGACATCGGTGCCGAACTCCTGATCAAAGGCGGGTTCCAGTTTAAGGGAGACATACTTGAGGTCGAACTTCGACTCTTTGACACCTTTGGTGGCCGTCTGGTCGTGGGGAGGCGATATACGGGACGACTTAATGATCAAAGGCGCATAATCCATCGCTTCTGTGATGAGGTAATCCTTCGATTGACGGGTCACCCAGGAATTTTCAGTACACAGATTGCATTTGTGTCAACCACAACAGGAAACAAAGAGATATATATTGCAGGTTTCGACGGATACAACCCAATACGGTTTACCAACACTGGAACGATTACCCTGTTTCCCGCCTGGTCCTCAGATGGCAGGAGCTTGGCCTACACTGATTACAGGCATGGGAAACCAGAGCTTTTTATCAGAAATATTAAGGAAAAACGGGGGACAGTGGTTAGCCTTGAGGGAACAAGCATCACACCGGCTTGGGTACCTGGAAAGTTTGCTCTGGCTGCATCCCTTTCCCATGAAGGCAACCCGGCAATTTATCTGTTGAGTGGAAACGGTAAGATTATGAGAAAGTTGACCCGCTATTGGGGCATCGACGTCGCCCCTACGTGGTCGCCTGATGGGAAAAAGTTTGCGTTTGTTTCGAACCGATCAGGATCTCCCCAAATATTCATAAAGAACATCGAAAACGGCAATATCCGCAGGCTGACATACGAAGGAAGTTACAACACCTCACCCCAGTGGTCACCACAGGGCAACTACATAGCCTATGTGGGAATGAAAAACGGTCACCTTGATATTTACCTGATCGGGATAGACGGAAAGGGCCC
>DAOUTV010000223.1 GCA_030668505.1 Desulfobacterales bacterium
GGATTAAAATTCGAAGCCTGACGCCGCATCACGAAAAAATGACAGTTTTGCAAAGGTCTCGCCTCTTGCTGCCCTTAAGGGCGGGGATTCGCTTCTTGGGCCTAAGGGTCCGGTTTGGTCATGTAGACAAAGTCGCCCTCCTTTCAAAACTATTATAATTAGTGCCCATCCATTCGGGGGTTGGGGGGCTGACCCCACTTTTCGGACTAAAGGCAATAATCGTTATTACTATTACAATCTGTGTCCATTTTCGTACTGTAAAATGGGAATGACGTATGCATGGGGGCAGCCAATGAAAAGGCTTTTTCTGCTGCTGATGGTTTCGTAATAAATGTTTTTCGTATGACATCGAGGATTTTAAAAAAAAGCACTTTACGAAACAATCAAAGATGGCATGTACTTTGCTAGTTTGGTAAAAGCACACTACTGGCTCAAACGCATCGGGGGAGCATGGAAAATCAATCGAGAGACCTAAAACAGGATTCACAAGTAAAAAGCCGCGGACGTACGCAGGAAGTACCGGGGCGCTGGACAGTCCTTTTGATCGGTAATCTCGGAAAGATAGTCTCTTTTCGTATAGGCAAACCATTGCTTGTCGCCTCGACGGCCTGCATTGCTGTTATTTTAGCTGTTGTGATTTGTTCGGTGGTTTCTTACAACTCGCTCCGGTTAGAAAACAAAGAGTTGACAAAGGACCTGGATACTCTCAGAGCAAAGCTTGAACCTGCCGGTAATGTTGAGGAAAAGGCATTGGTCGGCCTGGTTGCGCTGGAGGACGGCGCCAAACATGCTGCAAAAAAAACCGGCACTGCTTCTGACCGGAAGGCCAAGGACGTGGCATCAATAATAAAAAAGCCTAAACCGGCTGCCACGCAAACCGCCAAGGAGAAGCCACCAAAAACACCGGAACCGGCTGCCGGGCAAACCGCCAGGAAGGAGGAATCAGAAACAACGAGTCCGGTTGCGGAGGTCCCACAGCCCACACGAGCCGAGAAGGACAAGGTTGCGCCACCCGCCTCCTCGGCAAATATCGTGGTCAATAAACTCGAAATTCGGCGAAAGGCTGACGGCAATGCCTTTGAATTCAAATTTTCCCTGAAGAAAGTTCATGGCGGAAGCGGCAAGATTGCAGGCCATACCTTTGTTGTTCTCAAGCCCGAAGAGGGTTCACGGGAGGCCACCATTAGGGCATTCCCTTGGAGTCCCCTGAAAGATGGAATGCCCGCCATTATTAAGAGGGGGCAGTATTTTTCAATATCCCGTTTCAAGTTTGTTAGCGGGACATTTGCGGATGTCAGTACAATGGAGCATTTCAAAACAGCTACTGTATACGTGTATTCGGATACCGGGGAGCTACTGGTGGAAGAAGTCTTTGAAGTAGGCAAGATATTTCAATCATAGGGGTCCATGCGTCAATGTATTCTATCGCGGTTCAAAGGGAACACGCTACACTCGGTTTGATCCTTGTCAATTTCAAAAAAGGGGCATGCTATGGCTGATATACAAGAGGGGGCTGATATACAGGAAGGGGCTGATATACAAGAAGGGGCAGATAAACAAGAAGGGCTTTCCATCATCGATAAAGACTCCTCAGTCGAGGGGTCCTTTAACGTAAAGGGTAAATTGATCGTGGAGGGCTCACTGAAAGGTGACCTTATTGGAAACAAGGTGGTTACGGTTGAAGGAAGCCTTGTTGATGCCCCTGCAAGGGTTCGCGAAATGATTATAGGGGGGGAGTTTCAAGGTGATATTACGGTCTATGAGAGCCTGAGGATACTGAGTACGGGTGCCTTTTCAGGAAAAATTACTTGCAATAGCATAACACTTGACACTGGTGGTCAATTAAACGGTAGGGTAAAACCACTTAACTCACCACAAGGATTTTCCACAATGGCAACGCCCTTTGCGGCCGGTGGAGAGAAACCAGCTTCACCGAAGGATAAGGGCGATAAAGAAGACACAGGCCCTGTAGTGGCAATCGACTTGTGCAAACCACAAGAAGGGATGGAGTAATGTGTTGGGTCAAAGCCCGTAACTTATAGTTCCCACGGGACCTCCCGTGTTCCTAAACACCTCACGTTTTACCCTTGAAGCCCACCGTAACCAGCTCCCCCTCCACGATGACGGGAACCTTGCGTTTTCCGTCCGTGTACTCAAGCATGGCCGCAAGTTGTTTTGGATCTTGAACAACATTTTTATATCTAACTTGCTTACCTGCCTTGGAATATGCCTCCCGGGCTGCTGTCGTGAAGGGTCAGGTATTCTTCCCGAAGATGAGAACCTCTTCCGGCATAAGGAGAACCCCCTTTTGAGTTGACAATATCTTGAAACCCTTGCATAACCCCTTGTCACTAAAACGCTCGGCCTAACGGCTTCAAACAGTTTAGGATTTGCCCACCAAAGGGGGCCTTTCACTTCGCCCGGATGGGCGCCCCAAAAAGTTCATAATAAGCTGCTAAAAAGGTTATGCAATAGTCTCATTTTTTATATATCTACCAGTTGGTTGGCAAGTTGTCAAAACCTTTCGGGCATGGTAATAGATGAGGGGCGAGGTAAAAGTTCAAAGGATATTGCTGGATAGACAATTATGGTAAATGCGCAATTCTATATGGGAATCGATCTTGGTTCCGTCAGTCTCAACATAGTCATTATCGATGAAACGGGGGACATTAAGGCCGCCATATACCGACGAACAGATGGCCGGCCACTGATCATCCTTCGCGACTGCCTTGAGGAACTGGGCAAAGACTTCAAAAGCCTTGACGGGATAGTTGCCACGGGGAGCGGTCGCAAGCTGGTAGGCAGTATCCTCGGTGTCAAGGATGTTAATGAGATTGTCACCCAGGCGAAGGCTACCTGTCGGTTTTACCCCACAGCCCGCACAATCATTGAAATCGGCGGACAGGATTCCAAGCTGATCTTTCTGGATCGGGATACGCGCACAGGAGAGCCGGTTATCACGGACCATGTCTTAAATGATGTCTGCGCTGCCGGCACAGGATCTTTCCTTGACCTGCAGGCCGATCGGCTCGGCATAGGGATTGAGGATTTCGGTGCCTTGGCTGTCTGCTCAAGACATCCTGCAAAAATTTCCGGCAGATGCAGTGTTTTTGCCAAAAGTGATATGGTCCACCTTCAGCAGGAGGGGATGCCAAAGGCAGATATCGTTGCCGGGTTGTGTTATGCGCTAACCCGAAATTTCATAACCAACCTTGGCAAGGGGAAATCCTTCCCCAGACCGATTGTATTCCAGGGGGGGGTGGCTGCCAACCCTGGTGTGGTCAAGGCCTTTGAAGACCTCTTGGATCTTGACCCGGGGGCTCTGATCATTCCAGAGCATTTCCTTATCATGGGGGCTCTTGGTTCGGCTCTGATAGCCTGCACTGAGGGCTCTGGAGAGACCGTGCCTGCAAGCCACCTGCTCAAGAGCATCCGGGCGGCGCTAAAAGTAGAGCAAGATCGTCCACGTGTTGCTCATCTGAAACCTTTGATTCCCTCAAAATCTGATCAGGAGTCCGTGGATCATTATTATGGAATCAAGCCGGGAGACCGTCTTGAGGTATTCTTGGGCGTCGATGTGGGTGCTGTCAGCACCAACATTGTGCTCATGGACGCCAAAGGGCGCGTTGTGGCCAAGCAGTATCTTTACACCCGTGGGGAACCGGTTGAGACCGTACGGGCCGGGCTTGAAGAGATGGCCATGCGGGTCGGTCCCGGTGTTCGTGTTTGCGGTGTAGGTGTAACCGGAAGCGGGCGTTATTTTGTTGGTGATTTTGTGGGGGCGGATGTTGTGATTAATGAGATCTCGGCCCAGGCACGCGCTGTCCTCCATCTGGACCCGGAGGTCGATACCCTTATCGAGATTGGGGGCCAGGATTCCAAGTACATCAGGTGTGAACAGGGGCGAGTCGTCGATTTTGAGATGAACAAGGTTTGTGCTGCAGGAACCGGCTCCTTCCTCGAGGAACAGGCCGGCCGCCTGAAGGTTCCTATTCGGGGGGACTTTAGTGATCTTGCCCTTGCCTCTAAGACGCCGGCAGACCTTGGTGCACGGTGCACGGTATTCATGGAGTCGGACCTCATTCATTACCAACAGGCGGGCTATAAGCTGAGTGACCTGGCGGCTGGGCTCTCCTATGCCATTGCACATAACTATCTCGAGAAGGTGGTCGGCACAAAGAAGATCGGCAGGCGTATCGCATTCCAGGGGGGGGTGGCCGCCAACCGGAGCGTGGTGGCTGCTTTTGAAAACATCCTGGGCAAGCCCCTGATTACCTCTGAGCACCACAATGTCACAGGTGCAGTGGGTGCGGCATTGGCGGCCAGGGACCGCAGACCCGCCTCCACCCGTTTTGCAGGGTTTTACCTA
>DAOUTV010000275.1 GCA_030668505.1 Desulfobacterales bacterium
AGCCGTTGAAATTGGTGTGGGCCTGGAGGCGGCCCGGCTACTCGGTTCTGAATGCAATGATGAAATCACGCCCGAAGGATTTGTAACAAACCGCTCCGGGGGTATACTGGCAGGTATTTCCAATGGTGATGACATTGTGCTAAGAGCTGCCGTAAAGCCCATCCCTTCCATTGAAAAGGAACAGCGCACGGTAGATATCAATATGAAGCCGTCAACGATCTCGGTTAAGGGCAGACATGATATATCAGCCATACCCAGGATTGTTCCGGTTTGCGAGGCCATGGTAAGGCTGGTAATTGTGGACCACTTGTTGAGGCAAAGAACTATAGAATAGAAGCCATTTCAAAACCTCAGATCAAGTATTCCCTCCACAGTTGTACCCTGAGGTCTTCCAGTGTTCTAATTTTCTTGTTCATCATAGGCAGCAAATTTGGGTCTTGCCGGTCCATTTTATCTTGCAGCCTTGAACATAAATAGCGATGGCAAATAAAGGGGCGGGCCTGGGGGCTAAGAAGGCAACCGGTTGGTGACAGAAACTGACAACCTTTCACCCTGTGTTTCCTTCTTGGCACACTATTGCCGCGAAGTACATTGGCAAAAATAATATCCTTCTCATCATATAGGTACTGCACCCTCTTGCAACAAGGCTCCTCACATGCAGAACATATTCGTGCGACATAATCCCGCTGAAGCAAGATCACTTCACATAACAGCCGATCTATCTCTCTTGCAACCTGCAGCGCCTGGGTATTCAACATGATGTTGCTCCGTGTGCATCCGGCCTTGGGTCGAACGCAACGGGGAGCACCATATCTTCCTATGCGCGTAAAGTCAAACCGATTTTTCATAATTTATGCAATATCATCAACACATTATCATAACGATTTGCCCCTCTTTTCCCTTTCCGGTTTTTTCAAATGCCTGTAGACAAATTTGTACGCTTATTCGTCTAAAGCATTAAAACCTGTTAAAAAAATCTTTTCAAACGAAAAACTTTCCAAAACGTAACACTTGATGGCTTCGTAAAAAGTCGAAAAACACCTCTTTCTGTCATTCCGGCGATGCCGGAATCCAGTTTATTCAGCTAGTTACAAAGGCTCTGGACTCCGGTTTTCACCGGAGTGACGACTTTTTACGAGATTATCAATACTTTACGTGTCTGAAAAAGGCCATGTTGCGAAGGAGATCCTTGGAGACGTTCCAATCGTAACGATAGTGTGAGAACCATAATAAAAGGTAGGGAATTATAGACAGGTGCCTACGGAACGGGTATTTAAGATAACCTATGCCTCAGACGGCTCAAAAACAACACTATGCTCGGGCACCGGGCACCGGTTCTCAGGTGACGTCTCTGGTGAAGGAAGCCAAAGCAGGGAGCAGAACCGCCTTTGAACAACTTGTGGATCTGTTTCAGCAAGATATCTACCGAATGGTCTTCTACCGTACCCGTTCCGCCATGGACGCGGAGGATCTGGCACAAGATATTTTCATGCAGGCGTTCAAGAACCTGTCCGGACTAAAGGCGGTTGACCGGTTCCGAAGCTGGCTTTATAGCATCGCATTAAATCGGGTCCGCGATTTTAATCGAAAAAAACGATTTCGGTCCTTGTTCTATTCTTTTAACGACAGTCATGAGGTTGCTCAATCATATGCCAAAACCAACGATCATCACGAGGCCTTGGATAACCTTATGATACAAGATTTCTGGAAACAGATCGGATTGCTCCTGAACAAGCTGTCACGTATGGAAAGGGAGGTGTTCTTATTGAGATTTATGGACCATCTCAGTATCAAGGAAATCTCCCGGGTTCTGGGAAAGAGTGAAAGTACCGTTAAAACCCATCTGTATCGGGCACTTCAGAAGTTCAAAAGGGAGTATTCGATACTTCAATTACTACAGGAGGGAGCACCGTGAGTCCCGATAGAGACCTTCATCTTGATGAAGATAAGCTGCTTTGGGCTGTAGTGGACGAGACCGAACTGCCCCAGCCATTGCAGGAGCATCTTTCCACATGTCCCCGGTGCCGTGCCGCTAAGGAAAGGCTTGAGCATGGCCTGGTACGGCTGGGCGGGATGGCGGAGCGTTTTGCCCCTTTGCCGAGAAAACGGGTATCATTGCCTGTGGAAAAACCACGGAGTTCAATCGGGTGGTCCTGGAGCCGGCGGTCTTATATCGGAGTGGCAGTGACCGTCACTTTAATGATCGTCATTGTGTGGTGGTCTGCCCTGTTCAGAACCACACCTGAAGACAGCGAGGATATGTTGGCCCGGGAAATGTGGGAAGCGGACCGTGTTATGACGGAGGCCAGTATGCTTGTGGAAAATGCCCTGCCGCCCGAGTATCTGGACATCTGCGGAAAATTCGATCCAGACTATGATGAAGAATTCATGCAATTTCTCGTTCCTCCCATTGAGAACGAGCAACTGTCTTATGATGCATGGAGAGGAGGTGTTGTACTATGCTGAGCAAGGTCTTGTGCGGAATGATGCTGCTTGTCCTGGCTACTTTACCAACCATTGCCGTAGGCCAGGATTTGCCTTCCGGTAAATGGTGGCGCGATCAGCGGATGTCCAAGCAGCTCGACCTGAACAAGGCGGAAAAAAGCAAGCTGGATCAAGCGTTTATTAACAGTCGCCGAAAACTCATTGAACTTAAAAGTATTGTGGAGAAAGAACGATTTGAACTTGAGAACATTCTCGAAAACGAGACTTTGAATGAGCATGCGGTGACGGAACAGTTCAAAAAGTTGGAAAAGGCGCGGACAAGCCTTGCCGGCGAGCGCTTCAACTTTTTGATACAGGTAAGAAAGATTCTAGGTAATGAACGCTTTCAGCGCATCAAGATGTTTTATGGGAAATTGCGCCACCAGAAGATGCACCGCAAGATGGAAAATGGCCCGGGCCCCAAAAAATAAACCATAGAAGTAAGCGTAGGGCCCTACGGGAGAAGTAAGCACAACACGTACAACATTAATATAATAAGGAGGTGAAAGCGGCTTATGAAAAAACGATTCTTCCTGGTATTGACGGCTGCAGCCATGGGTGTGGTGTTTATCTTTGCGTTAGCTTACGCAACCCAGCAGGCGCCTGACACCATTACAATGGAATCAAAGCTATTCCCAAAGCACAAAAAGACCTTGGTCACCTTAAGCCACAAGAAGCATAATGTGGACTACAAGATTGGGTGCGCCGACTGCCACCATGTGTACAAGGATGGCAAGAACGTGTGG
>DAOUTV010000103.1 GCA_030668505.1 Desulfobacterales bacterium
GGCGGGGGCCGATGATAAAGCGCAGCATACACGGGAGTATGTGAGCATTTTGAAGAGGCCCTCAACACAGCCATCGGGCGATAGATGGGGTTTTGAAATGGCTTCTAGTGCGAATGCCTTGAAACTACTCATTGTCGCCATGATTATTGTCATATCGTTACCTGCCCTTACATGGCCGCAGCATGTCACCTGGCAAGGCAAAGTTGTCGGCGTCACTGATGGAGATACAATTACTGTGCTCCACGACGGCAAGGCCAAAATTATCATCCTCTATGGGATCGACTGTCCTGAGAAGAAGCAATCCTTTGGTAAAAGAGCCAAAAAGTTTACATACGACATGGTATTTGGCAAGAATGTGGAAGTCGAGCCGGTTACTACTGATAGAAATGGAGGAACCACTGCTTGGGTCAATATTGACGGAACTACTTTGAATGAAGAGTTACTGAAAACCGGCCTTGCTTGGCACTACAAAAAGTACTCATCCGAATGGCACTTGACAGTCCTGGAAACTCAGGCTAGACGCAGCAAGGTCGGTTTATGGAGACATCCTCGTCATATCCCACCATGGGATTACAGAAGTGGCAAGAGAAGTGGCAAGAGATGAGAGTCAGGCATAGAAGAAAAACTTGACCCAAAAGAAATTGTTTGACTGGCAGGAGCGGTTCGGGGCTCTAAATAAAAGATGTATTCATTTGATTTTTTCTATTCGTGTATGAGCACTAGCTATTGCCCATCCACGAATTGTAAAAACTCAATGGGCACAAGCGTAAGTTTCCAATTCAGAAATGAGCAATTTTCCGCAAGGTCAAGGAAAACAAGGGGTTGCGTGGAGGCGTACCGAGGTACGTCGCACAAGCAATCCCGCAGTTTGACGCCGAGATTGCGGAAAAGGGCCATTTATGGATGGAAACTAGCTAACGGTGACATAGCATGCTTGACTACAGCTTCAAACTTGACTTTCAGGTTCGTGATTACGAATGTGACATGCAGGGCATTGTCAATAACTCGGTATATCAAAACTACTTGGAGCACACGCGCCACGAGTTCTTGAAGACAATTGGAATTGATTTCGCTGAAGTAACGAGGCGCAAGATCCATCTTGTTGTGATCCGAAGTGAACTTGATTACAAGTACCCTTTGCGAAGCGGCGATAGTTTTTGGGTCGGACTGAACCTTCAACAGGTATCTCGCATCCGCTTTGCCTTCCTGCAAGACCTATACAGATATCCGGACAATCGACTAATTCTTAATGCCAGGATTATTGGTACAGCGATGAACGAAAAGGGGAGGCCTAAGCTTCCACCAGAGATTGAAAAGGCTTTAGGTAGGCGTAGTAAGAACACAAATATAGTTTAGAGGTAACTAACGAAGCTATTAACCCGGCAATTATTTGTAGCAACTGCGAAGCCTTACCAGTCATGGAGTTATGACTAAATAGGTACGTCTATTTAGTTGCCGGTTTAATATTAACTTAGAAGCAATGTGGTTAACGAGAAAGGAGATCCGTTATGAAAAAACTTGTTGTGCTCATCGTTATCGTAGTAGCCGGCCTTGTCGGTTATAATTACTACACGACAGGAGAAATATCGCTGATGCCTCCCTCGTCTCTTTCAAAAGAGGTGCGGGAGTTGAAGCGTTTGGAGAAGGTTTTCCATAAAGCCCAGAACAAGTTTTTCCAGGGCGGCCGTAGCGCAGCGGTGGCCGGTTTGGACGCCCCAGCTGATTTGGTAGAAGCCATGAGTGAGATTGAGAAGGTGGAAGAGACCCTTGTTGATCTTTACAACAGTAAAACTTCAGAGTCGGAAAAGATGAAGGTTGAACGACTACTAAATGAGATCAGGGATTTTAAGATAGCGCACAGATAGAAGGGGAATTGGGGTCGGGGAATTGGTCGGAATTGGGGGGAATTGGGGTTAAGTCTCCGTTTGACCCTTGTCAGCGATTAATAAGAGTCAACCGGAGACTTGACCTCTACACCTATTCCTGTCCAAACCCCTCTGTGATCAGATTTTCCTTCTGGTGCACCCGCAGTGGGAGTTGCGATCCAGACTTTCTAAGACCAATTCAAGTCTCCCGAATGCCAGTCGTAAATACCATCACCATCAGTATCCGCATCCACTTTGTAGGTAGTTGAAGAAAGTGCTGTTAGTTGAGCCTCAGTGCCTCCTTCACCTTCAACGATAAGGACGCCTGCAGAGGGCCACTCATCACCGTCATCAATGTGAAACGGAGTATCGGTGTGGAAATCTACGTACCCATAATCGGGATCATAGTATCTGCCGGACACTTCAAATTCGACATAGCCTGACCCTTCCACAAGGGTGATGCTATAGTCATTTGCCCAATACACTTTCCCCGTGCTGTCGTCTCGTATCCTTATGTCCATGGTCGCAGTAAGCGTAGTGGCTTGAAAATTGAAGCTAACGCTTCCGCTAGTTGTAAAGGAATCGCTGCCCGAGGTTATGGTAACGGTATTGAGGGAGAGGCTGAATTGCAGGAAGTCCAAAGTGTCAACATCAAACATTCCAGAGAAACTCGTGCTTCCAGAGAGCGTGACACCTCCGGAACAATAGTCATTGAAGTTCATGGTGCCGGAAAAGTCTCCTGTCACATCATCAACATTGATGGTGTAGGATGCATTCCCACCGCAATCACCTGGAATTGTATCACTTTCTGTGACGATGTCGCCAGAAACAACAACCCCAGGAGACGCATTCACGTCAACTTGCAGGATGGCCTCTTCTGATGTCTGGACTAATTTCAAAACTCGGGAACGGCCAATCTGATTATGATCCGCCGTCTGAACAGCACCGACTGTCCCAATTGCCATGACTGTGTCACCGCCTTGGCAGGCCCCTATGGAAAGATCCACAGCATTAGTGCCATCTATGGTTGCCTGGGCTGTAATACCCGTATACGTAATGCCACCGCCACCGCCACCACCGTCACTGTCACTGTCATCTCCACATGCGGACACGAACATGGCCAAAAAAATCATCACAGATATTGCCACCATCCTCCTCATAAGCTTCAAACCTTTTTTCATGACTATTTCCCCCTTCAGTTGTAACCGTTCACGAGACGGTGATGGGATGAGCGCGAAATCTGCCAAGTTATTTTTGCGCGAGCCCTTAACGATAACATGCTCGGCATCAGGAGTTCTTGTTCACGCAAATGGAAACCTACCGTATGGCAATGATGAAGTAAGCATTCAGAAGGAAAAAGAGAATCAGGCTCAACAAAGATAAGATACAAGCTCAGCTTCTGCAATGCAAATAATAATCATATGTACGAAATCACTCGTATGTCAATACTGCTTAATTACGGAGAAAATACGGAGATAAAATAAGTGCACAGAGTCAGGAAGAGTACTTGAAAAACCCAATGGTTACAAAAACGGTTACAATCCACGATTTCAACGAAAAAAGGACCAACCAGCCAAGCAGCTAACCCCTTTTTCTTCTTGCCTTTTTTTATGGCTGGGAGGCAAGGATTCGAACCTTGGTTGGCGGAGTCAGAGTCCGCAGTCCTACCGCTGAACGACCTCCCATTAATTTTTTTCACCATACACAAGAGCTTATAGAGAGTCAACAAAAAATCTATTGTTGCTTGAAGTTTTTCTATCAATTGCACGGCCTTAGAACAGCTTCAAAGTCTCAAGAAAAACAGGGCTTGACAAATCGTGTTAAAGCCAATATTAACGGAACAATACTTGCAAGAGTCATATGTAAAACTATATAAAACGGACAGGGGGAGTAAGGAAGGTCATAATGGAGCAGGTGCTGCTACTGAATGCCACCTTCGAGCCCTTAAAAGTGATCGACTGGAAAAGGGCGATAAGGCTTCTAACCTTGGGGAAGGTAGAGGTCTTGGAAGAGTACGACAGGGATATCCACTCTGTTACCTTTGCCATCAAACTTCCGGCAGTCCTTCGACTTTTTAGATACGTAAGGTACAGGAAAAAACATATCAAGTTTTCTCGAGCAAATATCTATGCCCGAGACAATTTCAAATGCCAGTACTGTGGGCGCAGGTTTGAATCTCAAGATCTAACCTTTGATCATGTGGTCCCCAAGAGATACGGTGGAAAGACCGAGTGGACCAATATTGTAACGTCCTGTTACATGTGTAACGGGAAAAAGGGAGCTAGGCCTCTCAAGGAGGCAGGTTTCAACCTTCTAAAAAAACCTATAAAGCCCGACTGGGTGCCCTTCCTTATGATCACCATTGGCGTCAGGCCTGTTCCCGAGTCCTGGCGAGATTATATGTACTGGAATCTTGAGTTGAAAGATTCCTAGCCCCCCAACCACCCCCATAAGCGCTAAGTTGTTTTGTAAACGTTCACAGGTGACATTTATGCCGTACGGAATTGTTTTGAAAGATGAACGTCGAACATCGAACATTGAACGTCCAACGTCGAATGAAAAACCAATATCCAATACCGAACATTCAACGGCTATGTCTGTTTCTTCATCTTTTCCCATTCAACATTCGATGTTGGACGTTCGATGTTCGATGTTCATTTTTTCAGTAAACCTTCCAAAGTCCATACGGTGCAAAAATAACTTAGCGTTTATGG
Source organism: Desulfobacterales bacterium (assembly GCA_030668505.1). GTDB lineage: Bacteria > Desulfobacterota > Desulfobacteria > Desulfobacterales. The sequence continues at coordinate 4,580 of DAOUTV010000103.1, forward strand.
CCGAGGCCCCCTGTCCCTAAGAGCACCTACAAGGGGGGCAGGTTGCAATCGGAGTATCAACATGAAAGACCCTCAAGCTGAATTGGCATTGCAATACTTCGACTATTTGGCCAAATCCTTCCCGGTGATGTGTGCCAGTGATGAATTCCACTTTCTTCCTCGCGCTGAGACAGCCGGCCGTTATTACGACCAGGTCGATAATCTAGATGCAGATGTAATCGGAGGATGTCTTTTCAATCTAAAAGAATTTCAAGATAAATTTGACCTCTTGGCCAGGCATGAGAATGACTTCGAAAAGCTCACAGACCTTGAACTGTTAAAGGCTAATGTGGCCGGTATTCTAATAGAGCTGGAAACGAAACAGTCCTGGCGTCACAACCCTCTGCTATATTCAAAAATAGCCTTCATAGGGCTCGATCACGCATTGACAAAACCTGCCTCAGAACCACAAGAAAGAACAGAGAGGACATTAGCCCGCCTGCGAGCAATTCCCCGGCTACTGCAACAGGCAATTAACAATATTGACAGCGTGCCAAAAACCTATCACCAGGCCGCTCTCGCCATGCTGAGCGACTCAAAGAGCTACCTTACTGAAATCGGCGAGACTTTCGGCAATGCGAGTTGCGGGCGTCTCAAAGAGGGGTTGCAAAAGGCTCGGTCTGCTCTCCATACCTTTGGCAAATTCTTGCGCTCTCTTTCTCCTGTACCTGATCAACAATTCGTTGTTTCGGCTCTTGAAGCAACCCTAAAAGACCATTTTCTGTCCGTACGAAGTTTGCCTGAAGTATTCCAGATTGCCGTTGAAGAATGGCAGGAAAATCTAGAGCAATTAAAGAAGCTTCAAGCAAACATAGATCCAGGCAAGTCATGGAGAGAGTTGTATCACGCCTACAGCCCTTCGGGTATCAAGAATACGGACACCATTTCTTTGTATAAACGTGAAATAGAACAATTGGGTCGTTTTTTTCGCAAGCACGGTTTCACCTATATTGGTTCGAGCTCGTCGTTGGAACTTTCTGAAACACCAACTTATCTACGATCTGTCCGCAGCTCGGCTTCCTTTAGCGCGGCCTCTGGCTCGGATGTCGGGGAAAAAGATTTCTTCTATATTACAACTCGCCCACAACAACAGAGAGGTAAAGAAGAAGGAGACCTTCTAAAGAAGCGGCTTCATCGTGAATACAAATTCCTCGCTGCCCATGAGACGTTCCCGGGACATCATTTGTTGGATACTGTTCGAAGGAGCCTGGAAAATCCAATACGACGTCAAATCGAGTCACCTCTTTTTTACGAAGGTTGGGCTTATTATGCTGAATCACTCTTGACTGAGTATGGTTATGTAAACAGTCCAATAGAATATTTGGTCGATTGTAAGAGAAGACTATGGAGGGCTGCGCGGTGCCAGATAGACGTCGGCTTAACAACTGGCATATTTGCTAGGAAAGATGCCATAAAACTTTTGACAACGGCTGGATTTAACGCTGAAGAAGCCGATAGACAGGTAGATCATTTCCGGCTTAATCCTGGTTATCAATTGTGTTACAGTTTGGGCCGTTACGAAATTATGAAACTGCGAGAGACCTACGGTCATAGGATGGGTCGGGATCAGTTTCACAGACAACTGTTGCAAGGAGGAGAACTCCCGTTTCATCTGATTGAAAAGCGTTTTGAGACCTTGGATCTGAGAAACTGTCATGAAACAAGTTGACTATACAGAATATTGGAGTGAGCTAAAGTTTGAAGTGTCTAAAGTGAGCTAAAGTTAATGTGCACGCCTTTTCAGCCGTTCAGCCGTTCAGCCGTTCAGCCGTCGTAGCCGAGGCTACATTGGCGAAGTCGGCTCGTAGCCGAGGCTACTATGGCGAAGTCGGCTCGCAGCCAGTGCTTTGGCGAAGTCGGCTCGTAGCCAAGGCTACTATGGCGAAGTCGGCCGGCGTGGTCAGTCTTAAAAACAGGTTGCGCCAGAGGCGCATTCCTCAAC
>DAOUTV010000205.1 GCA_030668505.1 Desulfobacterales bacterium
ATAATCACTCCAGGTGGGAATAGGGTGGGCCAGATACCTTTTTCGATTATCGCAGACAATGAGGCATTGATCATCACTCAAGGCATACCAAGGACGAGGGAGGCGACGACATAAAGTGGATTTTCCAGAATCTCCTGGACCAGCCAGTAAAACCCCCTTCCCATCTCGTTCAACAAGTGCGGCATGAAAGGGAAGCCCGCCTGAGTCCTGGACTCGTAAATAAATGATATGTAGTAATGTCCACATCCTTATGATATCCAGCTCGTGATTACCCGCTTTTCCGATTTCACAAATGATGTCCGGCAAAGCTCGATGTGACCAAAACCGGATTGGCCGCAAATCATGAAGTTTCCAACCGCTCTTTGGAAGATCCTTCTCTATTGTGGAGCCTGTGAGATTAACCGGGTCCACAAGCCCATCGGTTTCCGAATACCTCTGTACTAAGTAAATTTTTGGGAATTCATTGTGTCTATCCTCATTATCAGCCCTCAGTCTCATAATCGTTGCCAACTTTTCCGCCCAGGATCTCGTACCTGAAGTAGCTACAAGGCGCCAGGAACTGGCGTCACCCAGCTTTAGCAGGTATAGGGCAAGGTTTCTCTTGCCTGTCATACCCAAATAGTGGCAGCACTGGCCGGGTTCAATCATTTTTACCTGCCCCCTGATGTAACTTCACCTTTTCCTCCACCACAAACCGCTATTTCCACACACAAACCCCTGGGGCCAACCCAAACCCGTATTCCCCACATGGCCCGCACCCTATTGGAATGCTGTGGTTCCAAAACCGCAATTCGCGCTGGCAGCGCTGCCGTCGTTGCAGGACCCTTGGGCCCCGGCGCCGCCACTGCACGCCCCTGGCCCTGAGGCGCCCCCTCCATCTAGGCATGCGCCCGTCGTCTCCCCAGACCCGACACTGCACACCCCATGCCCGGGTTGTTCTCTATCGAGCACTATAAGCCTCGGTTTCTCATAAATCATGTCGCCACCTCCAAGAATAGATTGTTTGCTCAAAGGCTGGTGCCGCTTTTCTCTGGAGTGAAGCGGCTCTTGCTCATAAAAGCCGCCCCATTAACTTCTCGGCCGCAAGCGGGTCTCAAGAAATAGTCCTCGCTTGTACGCTTCCTCGCAGAACCAGAAGGGCGCCCAGAGACTCTTGCTCAGGTAATAATTTTGGGCAATGCAGCTACCCAGGCAGAAATTTTTCATGAGGCAATCCCCGCAGATTCCCTCCAGACGGTCAGTGAGCCCTGAACGCAATGCATTTAGTACATCTGTGGTTTCCCATACATCTTTGAGGCGGTCAGAGGAGGCCTCTCCGAAGACAAGATCAGGCACATTCATCCCGATTCCGCAAAGAGCATAACTACCGTCTGCAAGTACACCGAGAATACCCAGAATTCCGCATGTGCTGCACCCGTCTCCGCTATCTCCGAACATCTTGCTCATTGGCCGGAAAGCTGCCGGATGATCATAAAACAAACGCAAATCCGTCGAATCGGAAAGACTGTTTTCAACCCATGCCCCCAGCTCCACAAGTTCCCCTATGGTCAGAGTCTCCCCCCTTTTATGCATCTGCTCACCCCTGACTGTAGGCTGCAAGATATTAAACTTAACCGAACCGGCTCCCAGCGATTCGGCCAAACGCACTATGCCTTCAATCTGATCTTTGTTGCGCCGCGCCATAGTCATGATGACTTGAGGCTTTAACCCTGCCTTTACAAGATTGCGAATGCCCTCCTTGGTTGCCTCAAAACAACCCGAAACCCCACGCATCCACTCATGGGTTTCGGCATTCGCCGCGTCCAGGCTCACCGAGACAAAGGGATTTTTACACGCGGCTATCTCCCGGGCCAGACCTTCCGTGCACAGAAGACCATTTGTCTCCACGATGAGCCGAAGATCATTGGCCCGAATCTCCTCAAGGATTTCCCGAATCTGAGGATGGAAGAGCGGCTCACCACCGGTTAACTTGACTCCGGAAAGCCCCAAGGGTTTGGCCTGCTTAATGATGGAACAGAAAAGGTCAAAAGAAAGAGAAGGATAATAGTTGCTCCCACCTTGGTATTTCGGGGCAATCCAGCAATGACGACAGCGGAGGTTACACCCCTCGGTCAGGTAAAAGTAGATCTGGTTCAATGAATATTTACGGTTTTCAGTTTTTCCGGTTTTGTCTTTATCCATGGAGTTCAGTCTCCACAGGTAGGTACCGTTTCTCTATCGGCAATCTTCCTCCCTCTTCCAGGAATCGCTTAAGGCAGGCATCAGGGCTGGGATGATTCTCCTCACCGATAATCGTATAGGCCAGGGCTGGGCAGTTCCCCGTGCAATAGTCGATGTACTCGCACCCCTGGCAAAACTCAAAATCGCTCAATGGAATAGTACACCGCTCCCTGAGCCTCTTGAGTTCTGAATGATTCTGCCAGACCTCTTTAAGATCATCCCTGTTGATTTGCCCCAGTTCGATATGGCTCATTTGAATACATGGAACCATGACGCCGTCGGCACGCACCGCCATCTTGCTGATGGGTCCGCCGCAACCCGTAAGATAGCCCCGTCCCGGGATGCGTGCTTTCCCTTCTCGACGGGCCTTTTCCATCTCAAGCCAATTTTTCCCCTCGGCTAGAGGACCTGCAGATGCGCCGATACGTCCGTTGTATTTTTTATGGAGTCTCAAAAGGGTTTCCATGGCAAGGGAGCGTTCTTCTATAGTGAGCTGAACCTGGTCGGCATTCTGCCTGCAGAGCCCTATAAAGGAGGCCGCGTTGGTCGAAAAACTTGGTAGACCGACCTCTTCCAAAAGGAGCCTGGTGACGCTTTCAAGATCTCTTACGTTGTGTTTGTGCATGGTCACCCGGACGGAAACCGGAAGACGATGTTTCTGGAGAATTTTAATCCCCTGAATTGCCCTGAGGAAGTTTCCCTCGCCCCGGCAAGCATCATGGGTGGCCGGAACCGAGCCATCGATGGAGACCTGTATGCCGTCACAGCGTCTGGTGGAAGCCAAAAAGGCAGCCAGCTCATGCGTGATCAAGGTTCCATTACTCAGGATATTGAATCGCATGCGGTTTCGGACTATCCCCTGAATGAGCTCCCTGATATCCTCCCGACAAAAGGGTTCTCCTCCCTCAAGTGTAACAGCCATGACCGCGTAGCGATTTAATTCCTCGAAGAACTGAAGCCATTCTTCCGTGGGTAGATCTCGACTTACATCCCCCGCACTGGTGAAATGGCTACAGTACTTGCAACGGAGATTGCATCTGTTTGTTATGGCCAAAGCCACCGACCTTGGCGCACTCATTATTTTCATAGTCGCGCTAAACCTTCTAAGCCTCGTACCCTGCTAGTCCTTGTTCGACTATGTCCTTTATGAAATCTTTAAGATGGTCTCCCGCTTCATCAGGCATGTCTTCGCAGTTGCCACGCAGTTCTTTCAGGATATCTTCGATGGTATGGTGACCATCAAGGCATTTCCATATAAATACACCTACAGGATTGAGCCCAAAGGCATTCCCAGAATCAGGATCAAAAAGAACGGCCCAGTCATCGAACTCCTCACGGAAGACCAACAGAGGATTCGCTATGGGTTGTTTATCGTTGTCTGGCATGGTTATGACTCCCCCTTTTGAACTGTTTTGCTTATTATTTGTAACTGTTCACGGGTTCAGGGTTAACTGAAAATCTGAGCCGACTTCGCCAAAGCACTGGCTGCGACGGCTGAACGGCTGAAACGCTGAACTCTGAACCTCTACTATTATTTGTTACAAAAAAATTCCGATAGCACCTAATGAGGTAGATTGTTTTGGGTTCCCCTTTTTTGAAGAATAGATACCAAGATCACTATCACAGCGGCCTGCACGATCAAAAGTAGGGCATCAATGGTCCGGGCATACCTGAGGGCAGTGGCACTGAGCCCCAGGCAGATAGTTATAAGAAAGATCACGCTTACCGTTAACTTCTCACTGTTTAGAAACAAGGCCAGCCTATGGTGCAGATGGTCTTTGCCAGTATACTCTACCCATTCCTTTAAATTGGAAACTTTCCCGTTAGCGACCCTACTAAAGGTAATGTATACCATATCAAAAATAAAAATCCAGAATATAAGGAGTGGGGCACTAAGGGAAACAATAGGGTTATTATCTGCCCACTCTCCCATGATAGCCAAGCTGGATAGAGTGAAGCCCAAGAACGCTCCTCCGCTATCTCCCAGAAATATGCTGGCCGGCTTTTTAAGTCTAAAATTGTATGGGAGGAAGCCCGAGCACCCTCCAATGATGGCTATACATAACCAGCCTAAGAAAGGCTGACAGGTTTGAAAAGACAAAACGCCCAGGAAAAAAGCAGTAATTATGCCAAGGCCAGGTGCTAATCCATCCATTCCATCAAAGAAATTAAAGGAATCAGTGATTCCTATGATCCAAAGAAGAGTTAGAAAAATATCTCCAATATCTCCTAAGATACCTGGTGGAAAGATATTCAAGCTGACTCCAGATACAATCACAATAGAAGTGGCTATCACTTGCGCTAACAGTCTTAGTGAGGCAGGAAGCCCTTTCCGGTCATCAATTATCCCTACAAAAACCAGGATGCTTCCCCCTATAAGTATTCCCGCCACCTCTTTAGAGAGTATGAAGTTAGCCACAACA
>DAOUTV010000217.1 GCA_030668505.1 Desulfobacterales bacterium
AGGTGCCCGCCGTTTAGATCCCAATAGATCTTATCTGAAAAGCTCTTTAGGTTCACGCTTGCCGCATCGATCACACCACACAAGCGATTCAGGGCAGCCTGGCTGATGTATGCATTGCTAACCCAAATGTTTTTGATCTCAAGCTTTTTGGCCTTTGCCGAGATATCGACCATATACTCATAAAAGGTCGTGGCCTCGGAATAGGTATAGGCAATACTCTTGCAGCCATACCCTGCGGCAGTCAAGACTACCTCGTCCGGGGAAAGGTTGTAATTGCGGGTTTTGTCTGAACTTGTCTGGGATATCTCCCAGTTCTGGCAATTAAGGCAGTGAAAATTGCACCCGGCAACTGCAAGCGAGAAGGCCTTGGTTCCCGGGTAGAAATGTTGAAGGGGTTTTTTCTCCACCGGATCCACATGCATAACGCACGGGTTGGCGTAAGAGATGGTGTAAAGCCTACCATCAATGTTCACTTTGGTCCGGCATCTTCCTCGTTTGTCGGGAAGGACAATGCATTCGTGGGGGCAGGTGCCGCATTGGACCGTGCCGTCGGCCAATTTCTTATAGAAATAGGCTTCCTTGACATGGGGGTCTGTTGACGAAAACCGCTTTTCCGCCAATGCCTGATTCAGGGGAAACAGTACCGTGCCGCATGCAGCACAAAAAGTAGTTCTGACGAAATCTCTCCGTGATATTTCCATGTGGATCATGCCCAACGATACTTGATGCTTGATCATCAAGTATGATAATCTCGTAAAAAGTCGTCACTCCGGTGAAAGTGAAACAGCTCATAGCTCACAGCTCTAAGCTCAAAGGGGTTGCCATGAGCAATGAGCCATGAGCTATCAGCAAATTTAACTATCTGAATAAACTGGATTCCGGCTTTCGCCGGAATGACAGAAAGAGGTGTTTTTCGACTTTTTACGAAGCCGTCAAGTATCCAGAATCCGGCATCTGGCCGAAGGGTGCTATGTTCGTTTTAAAACAAGCAGGGTATTGAGGGCCAGACTCAGCACTTTGAGTACCATGACCGAAATCAATACCCCTATTATTCCCATCTTAGGGAGAAATACAAGCCCTGTCAATATGGTACCACAGGCTGCACCAGCGAGGTCCGACACGTAAAGGCGTCCCGTAATCTCTACCCCGATCCCCCGAGACAAGCGTGAGACCGCCGAAAACTGGCAACCCGCCGCAAATGCAACAACAAATAACAGGCCCGGAATGGTCACATACTGCATAATAAGTAAAGAGATATCGCTCTTGAGATGGGTTCCAACCAGCGCTGCGACACAGGCCAGGGTCGCGAAAAGGATAAGGCTTGCATCACAGGCCAACATCTGCCAAGCGGCCGACTTTTTCAACTTCCCGGATACGAATGCCCCAAGGGCAGAACCTATCATGTAGAGAGTTATAAAGAAACAAATCCTTAGGTATACGTAACCATATATCACTTGAAACAGGAGAAGAAGCGAGAGCTCAAAGGCCATGCCCGCATAACCGGAGGTTGCAATCGTAAATCGCAGACGGTCCTTGCGACATGCCAGGACTGCAAATCCAAGGATAGCGATAACGATGACATGGAGGACCGTCTTCGGACTCCCGGATTTCTTCAGCCACAAATCAATCAGATGACCGAAGGCCATTGGAGAAAGATCCGTGTTTGACGGAACCTCTTTTTCAGAAAGGAGACGACTGAGCATGTCCATGCGAAAAGGATCTGCCATGGTGGGCAGTTCGTAATCTACCAAACGCCTGGTAGCGATCTCCCGTTCGGCCAGCACACCGGAGATATTACGATTCAAGGGGGCATTGGAGGCCAGGTAATAGTGGGTTGTTCCAGGGAAAACCAGAACGTGTTTGAAGACCCTTTTTAGGGCGGTATATACAGAACGATTCAAGGCGAGACCTTTCTCCTCAAGGTAGTTTTCAGAACCTAACAGAGTGAAGGAAAGGACTCCGTCATTGGTAAGAATCGATCTTGCTTCGTCAAAAAATTCCTGGGTGTAAAAGCGGTTGAGTTGAGCATTTTCGGGGTCCGGGAGGTCTACGATAACGGTGTCATATTGCCTGGATGTTTTTTTTACAAAGAGGCGACCGTCTCCAACATGGACGTGCACAAAGGAATGGGCAAGACTCGAGTGAATTAGTCTATCCAGATCCAGGATAGCCGGGTCAAGCTCCACGTAGTCTATGCGCTGTGGGTTGTGCCTGGAAATCTCCTCAAGGGTGCCAAAGACCCCTCCGGCAATCAAAAGTACTTTGGCTCCTTCCCTGACCTGACAAAGCGGCAGATGCGCAACAGTCTCCATGTCAAGGTCGCCGGTTGAAAATAGCGGAATGGCATCCTGGAGGACATTGAGCTGCTTGCCGGTCCTTGAAATGGTAAGCTGAGCAAAAGGGGTGTTCTTGCTTAAGATTATTTCCTGACCAGGGAAACGCCAGGAGAGCGAAGTCACATCAAAAGGTCTGGCTACCAACATTCCTAACCCTAGAAGGCACACAACAGGCAGCACCTTATAAGAGAGCATAGTCAAGGCGGCAAAGAGGTTCAGGAAGCCAAGGACCAGCAAGCTGTCCCAGTGGGAAAACAAGTAAACAAGAACAAGGCTAAAGAGCAGACCACCCCCAATATCACCCAGGGTGTCCACAACATAGACTTTGCTTGTGACCTCTTTCCCCTGCAATAGAGAGCCTGCCAGGGGTATCATGGCGCCACCTACAAGACAGTATGGAATGAGTACCATGGCGCTGCCGCCAATGGCTGAGGGAAGGCCCAACATCTGGCCCCGGACCCAAAGGAGCGGAAGGGCACGCATGGCAGCAATCTGGACAAATGGTAGAACAGCTATGAGTATGTGGCCGAGAAAAAGGGTCCTTTCAGGCGTCCCCCTTTTGGCCAGCGGCACTCCCAGGGCGCTCCCAAGGCCTGTAAAGAGGAGCCACATGCCAAGCACTACCCCTATGACCAGTTCATTCCCGCCAAAGGAGGACATGACCTCGCGGATCATGGCAAGCTGGACTGATACAGAAGAAATACCCAGGGCCAAAAGGCAAACCCAAAACCTTCTTTTCCTCATAGATACTTCACGTCCCGGGCCTAGGTTTCAAGCCTGGCGCGGAATGCCTCCAGGGCCTTTAAGAACTTGCGGCGTATGAAGACCTGTTTTTCCGAATTGATAAGCTTGTTGTATTCGTTGTATTTCGGGTGGGATTTTGAGAGTGTCACAGGCTTTTGCCTGGTTTCGGCCTTAGTCGTTTTGAAAGCTTGCACCATTTCAAGGAGGGTATAATTTTCAACAGGGAAGCTGGTGAGCCATCCGAGCCTGCGCATCAATTCAAGACGCACCTGATCTGCCAGAAAAAGGTGGATATCCATGACCATCAGTTGCTTTTTGTCTTCCAGATAATAGAATTTTGGTGCTTCCCCCAGCTCCAGTACGCCCATTACAAGTTCATAAAAAGCAAGGGCCGTATCCTCCCCTGGCTTGGCCAGAAAATAGAGAGTCCTGTCCGAAAGATCGGATAGCCTGGTCTCAGCACCATATGACTCGCCAAAGCGTTTGCGCCAAGGCCCGAAGGCCTTCTGCTCAATTACCTTGTTTCGGTATGCCGTGAGGTCTAATAGCCGGGTCATTCCGTCAGCTTTTATTGTACGCCCGACACGGGCGAAATGTGATGGAGTGAAAGTTTCTTATAGTTGCCCCACTGTTGATAATACCTGGGTTGAGCGGTTCAACGTTCACGGTTCCCGGTTGAAGAACCTTAACTGGCTGTTAGCAAGCCGACTTCGCCAAAGTAGCTTTAGCTACGACGGCTGAAAAGGATGACGCGTCAATAAAGAAAGTTCACCGTTCAAAGTTCATAGGTTCAAAGGTTGTCAACCCTGAACCCCGAACCCTTGTAAAGTAGACTATAACCTTTGAACCTTGAACCCTGAACCGATCACTTTAGGTAATATCCTTAACATGAACTGTTAGCCTAACGCAAGGTCATCACTGTGAGGTGAAATCTGACGGGTATTATGAACTTTTGGGGGTACTCATCCTGGTGAAGTCTGTGTGGTTTACCTGAAAAATCGAAAGGAGTAAGGGTGTATCCGGGATCGGGGTCGTTTTCTCTTCTCTAAAATTTTTTTTAGTTGTAGAGAGAAATTTTTTCGCCGCCGACCCCAGACTGTTGCATAATAAAAGCAATTTTCATGCCTTTCCATAAAAAATTAACAGGACAAGGCATATTTTTGTTACAGATGCTGGTTACCGGTCGCTGGATACTGGATGAAACCGGAATAAAAAATCTAGGACCATACATCCAGGATCCAGTATCAAGAATCCAGGAACCAGCATCCAATCTTTTTTGGTTCCGGCTTGTCCGGGTTAGGACTCAAAATTGAATTAAAGTGTCAAGAAATCCCTTGTATGTGTCAAACATCTGACACCCTATCAACAGTACTTGGACAAAAAAA
>DAOUTV010000013.1 GCA_030668505.1 Desulfobacterales bacterium
ATGTCAAAACCAGACGGGGTCCCATACCTTGTTTCTTCAACTTGACACACAGCCATCTTTCCGTCACACTTCAGCTGCCTGAATGCAAGGTTTTATCATTGTCTTTTTTTGATGCACTCGTAAAAAGTCGTCACCCCGGCGAAAGCCGGGGTCCAGGTCAGTCATAAGTTTCTGAAAACACTGGATTCCGGCTTTCGCCGGAATGACAAAAAATGATGTTTATTGACTTTTTACGAGTTTGTCTTTTTTTGACGGTTTCGTAAAAGACTTTTTTGAAACCATCTTATTCGTTTTTCCTGAAAGCCAACGGCTGGGAGCGAATAGCTTACCATTTGAGATCTTTTTGTACAATGCGGAACATATCCGGAGGATTGAAGCGACCCTATCTCCCGACTGTCTTGAGGGTCAGTCTTGCCATATTCTTGCTCATCTCATCTGCCGCCATACTCTATACGACAGCCCAAAACTTCCTTGCCGTTCAGATGCTCTCCACGCGGACGCTGGAGAGTACGGCTTTGGCTCTATCCTCTTCTGCGGAAAGCGCTCTGCGTGCAACCGGAAACGTGGCCGGTGAGGAGATAAGGGAGATTTTCTCCGATCGCGTGGTGGCGTATGCGTTGATCGCCGGCAAAGATGGGAAAGTCCTGTTTCACACGAACCCGCGCCTGGTTGGATCCGATCTTTCAGGTGAGGGCAATCAAGAGTGGCCATCGACAACTGCCTCGGGCCGAAGGATCAAACTCCTAACCGGCTTGCCGGCGTACGAGTTCAACTATATCCTTCACCACCCTGATGGCACTGCCGAATTGCTCCGACTTGTTCTCTACACCACCCCAGCGGACCGCATTGTTTCCGATGCGCGCAAAATGTGGTGGACCGTAGGTGCCATACTAACCCTTCTATGGATAGCTGGGATCATGCTCGAACGGGTATTTACCCGCCATCTACGGTTGCAAAGGGAGTTTGAACTACGGAATCAACTCGCTTTCATCGGCCAAATGACAGCCGTGCTTGCGCACGAGATTCGCAATGCCCTGGGCAGCATTAAGGGGTATGTTCAGTGGGTGCACGAGAAGCTTGAAAAACCGGACCCAAAGAAAGAGGGGCTTTCGGTTGTGCTGCGTGGAGTCGAGCGCATCGAATCTCTGATCAATGATCTGCTTCGCTTTTCCCGCAAGGAGCAATATCGTATTGAACCTTTGGACCCAGTGTATCTGATTCGGGAGGTGATCAATTCTTCGGGGCCTTCCTGGAAAGGAAAAGTGCAACTCGAAGCAAAGCCGGGGACACGTGCGACAGGTGACAGAGAAAAGTTGTATCAAGTTTTTCTAAACGCGATTCGCAATGCCGTCCAGTCCATGGAAGGTGATGGGGACCTGCGGATCGAGGTGAGCGCGGATGCCCGATGGGTGAAGATCAGGATCAAGGATACGGGCCCGGGGATTCCAGTGGAAGAGGTCCCTCGCCTGTTCACCCCCTTCTATACCACAAAGACGGATGGCACGGGCCTGGGGCTGGCATATTCAAAAAAGGTTGTGGAGGGAATGGGAGGCAGGATAAGTCTTACCAACCGGGAGGGAAGAGCCGGGGCCGTCCTTACCATCCAGCTTCCAAAGACAAGAGAAGGTTAAAAATGGGTAAATCCGTCCTTATTGTTGATGATGATGAATTGATGCGATCTTTCCTTTCCACTATCCTCATAGAAGAAGGGCACCATACAGAGGTGGCCGGCAACGGGAAGGAAGGGCTGGCCAAGCTTGTGGCTGCAGAGTTTGACCTGGTTATTACGGACTTGCGAATGCCTGACATGTCCGGACTCGATCTTATGCGGCAAGCAGGAAAGGATAAACCTGACACCAAGTGGATAGTCATCACTGCGTATGGTTCAATCGAAAATGCTGTCGAGGCCGTAAAAGCAGGGGCTTCAGATTACTTGACCAAGCCCTTCCAGAATCCGGATGAGCTTCGTCACGTGATACGCCGGGTTTTACGGGAAGCCGAAGCAGAACGAACAATTTCTCTTCTCGCTGAGGAACTAGGGAGACAATTTCCTCCCATGGAAATGATCTTTCTCGGCGAAAAAATGCAACAGGTATACCGAATGGTACATGAAGTCGCTCCCACTCCTGCAACCGTACTTATAAGCGGGGCTAGCGGAACAGGAAAGGAACTCGTAGCTCGGGTGATTCATCAGTTGAGCCGGCGGCAGAAAAAGCCGTTTGTGGCGGTTCATTGTGCAGCCCTGGCAGAAACACTTTTGGAGGCTGAGCTGTTCGGGCACGAACGGGGGGCATTCACGGGAGCCGTAGCTGCTCGAAAAGGAAGGTTTGAACTTGCAGACAAGGGCACACTGTTTCTGGACGAAATCGGAGAGATTGCCTCTTCCGTCCAGGTGAAGCTTCTCAGGGTGCTGCAAGAACGGGAGTTTGAACGGGTCGGGGGGATCAAATCGATATCTGTTGATGTCAGGCTCATATCGGCCTCTAACAAAGACCTGAAAGCCGAGGTCTCATCCGGCAGGTTCCGAGAGGATTTCTTCTACAGGCTGAATGTTTTTCCAATCAGCCTTCCGCCTCTTGTGGAACGGCGTGAGGCGATCTTTCCCCTTGCGGAGTTTTTTGTTAAAAAATTTGCAGCGACCTTTGGCAAGAAAATAGATAGTTTTACTCCCTCGGCAAAATCGGCCCTTCTTGAATATGGCTGGCCTGGAAACATCCGTGAGCTCCAAAATGTCATTGAGAGGGCACTTATCCTCACCGACCGGAAGATTGATGCGCATGACCTCAATCTTGAAAATCCCATGGCAACTCCGGCAGAGGGATTGCTCAAGACGCGCGAACGGGAGACTATCCGGAAGGTCCTCTCTGAGACAGGAGGAAACAGAAAGATGGCCGCACAAACTCTCGGGATTTCCATCAGGACTCTCCAGTACCGGATCAAGGAATATGGTCTGTAGAAGGTAGTGCAAAATTTGCAGATACAGATGCAATGGCTGCATACCCCGGCCGAGAGTTTATGAACTCTTTGAAAATGCCAAGGAAAAAGCGCTGCAACTTCAGATAGTTATAATTTTCCTCCACATTGGCATGACTGTTGCTCATTATTAGGGCAAATTGATACCAAAAGGAGGAAAAGATGAAAACAAAAGTTAAGGCAACAATTTTAGCAGGAGCGTTTTTGGTGGCGACAACAGTTCCAATAACGGCTTTGGCAGGCCGGGGTGGTGGAACAGGAGGCCAGGCCATGTCGAGGCAAAGCCAAACCGATCAGGTCAGGAGAGGTCAACGGCTGCGCCTCCGGGACGAGTCTTGCCTGGATTCCGCCAAGACGCGCTCCCGCACCATGGAAGAGGAACAGAAAAGAAACATCAATGGCCCTGGTGATGGTACGGGCAATGAGACCCCATCGCAGGATGGAAATGAATATGGTGAGCCTTCTCAGAAGTAGCAGCTACCCTTGCCTGCGGAGCAGGGCGGTATTGGCCGCCTTGCTCTATCTTATTATCTATTGGGCTGTCCCTTTGCTTGTCGTGCAACAGGCTCACGCAGAGGAAATGGAGGGAGTCCTCCCGGAAAGCGGTATCAGATACCCGGGAGGCTTTGATCCGAACACTGTTGGCAAGGTTGAGGGGAAAGTTCAAGGGTATTTCCAGCCGAAAAGCGGTCCAGTAAGGTTTCAGGTCACATCCGGAAGAGAATCTTATACTGTCCTTGTCTCCCCTGCATGGTACTGGAAAGACTTGGGGGCCAAGGTCTCAGACGGAACTCAAGTCCGAGTCCGAGGCTCCAAGTCGCTGGGAAGAGACGGTAAACTCTATATTATTGCCCAGGACATACAAATTCTTCCATCCGGGCAATCCCTGGTTGTTCGCAGTGAAGATGGGTTCCCTCTCTGGAAAGGGTCAAGGCGAAAACCGACGAGCAAGCATTGGGGTCCTGGCTCATCTCAACGCGGAATGGGCGGAACAAAAGGCGGCGCAGGCGGCATGAGCCGTGGGCGTCATTAGATTACATGGAAGGGATCTATAACCTTATGCGCATGAAAACAGCAGGAACAGTCTGTGTCTTGCTCGCAATGATACTGTTTCTGTCCGGAGCTATGAATGCCTTTGCATCCTGGGAGACAGGAGCAGCGGCAGGATTTGACTCAAACATTGATCGGTCAGTAAATGGTGGGGAAAGCGATAAATATCTGACTGCTTATGCATCTTTGATCTGGGAGCCAAGCGGGGAGTCACGCCTCAGCTGGTTCGGAGCGGCGACTCTGCAAGGAACCTCTTTTGCCAACAACAGTGATTTGAATTACGCAGTGATGAGCATCTCTCCAGGCGCGACCTATTTTCTTCATGCTTTCTGGCGTGTAAATATATCACCTTTTCTTGAGGCAACAGCTGTGAATGATTCGGACCAATCCGCCCTGGCCTTGGGTGGCCAGGTGAGCATGACACAGCAAATCGGGAAAGATTTCTATACCGGCCAATACTATATCTACAAGGATAGCCGGGCGGATGTTGAAACTTACTCGTATACAGAGCATGTGATCGGCGTATTTCTGGGAGTCAACTTTACCGACGCGTTCTTCAGTGAAATCGGCTACGAATTCTCCCGAGGCGATTCCTTCCGAACAGTCAGCACAAGGTCAACAACGGTCTCCGGCAGAGGAAAGCACATGATCTACTCTGAAGCATTCGGAACCGAGGTGATCCGGGAAGAAGTTGACCGGAACGCTATCGGGGTCAGCGCCGGCATTGACTGGAGCAAGTCGCTTTTTTCCTATATAGCATACACCTACACTACAATTGATGGAGACCTCGGTTCTTCTACCTCCCAAGCGGGATCTCTTGGCATAGGGTGCCGATTTTGAAGGGAAAGAAAGAACGATTGCCAGCTCCCCCTTTCATTTCCTGTTTCCAGCCCCCGCTATCGGCAGTCTCACGGTAAAGGTGGTCCCGGGCTCTTTGTCCTCCTCTCTGGTTTGACTCTTGATCCTGATATCCCCTCCAAACTTTTTCACAATCCCATAACTCACAGAGAGACCCAGCCCTGTCCCCTTGCCCACCTCTTTGGTAGTAAAGAAGGGCTCAAATATCTTGTCCATATTCTCCTGGGGTATCCCATGACCCGTATCGGTAAAGCTAGCATGGACCATATCATGGGAACGGTGTGCTGAGATAGTCAGGGTGCCTCCGCCTTGCATAGAGGCGACAGCATTGGTAATAATGTTTAAAAATACCTGCTCCAGCTGCTGGCCGTCCCCTCTCACCTTAGGGAGATCTTCTTTTATGTCGGTCCTGAGGTCTACCTTTTTGGTCAACAGGGTGTTCATAACCACATTGATGACTCTTTGGAGATCGTCAGCGATATCAGTATCTGCAGTGGCCTTATGGCGAATTCTGGAAAAGGCGAGGAGATTTTCAACGATCCGCCTACAGTTGTTTCCCTGTCTTTCAATGGTCTTAAGCATTTCATGCTCTTTGGAATTCTCGGGAAATTTGTCCAGCAACAATTCCGTAAATCCGAGCATAACGGCAACCGGGTTGTTTATCTCATGGGCAACTCCGGCGGAAAGAGATCCCAGCGATGCCAGCTTTTCCGTGTGAAAAAGCTGGTCTTCCATCTTCTTGTGTTCCGTGATGTCCCTGGCGATAATCAAAACCGCCGCCCCCACATCGGACATTACAGCCTTGTACTTTGTGTCAAGACAATACTCCCGGTTGCCTATCCTTACCTGTTCTTCGGGACTACTAATTGTCTCGGATGACGCCAAGACCCTTTTAACGATCGTGCGGATATAGTCAGGATTACTGTATTCGATCACATCCGTGACTTTCTTCCCTGCAACCTCATCAGCCTTACAACCCGTCAACTGCACCCAGTATTGATTGACCGATAGGATGTTGCAGTCTTTATCTATCGTATAGATCATGTCATCTGCCGACTCGATAAGGGAGCGGTATAGTTCCTCGGAACGCTTTAGCTCTTCCTCTGAGGCCTTTAGTTTATAGAGCATATGCTTGAATGAGTCTGCCAACCGGACCATCTCGTCGCCTACATGGGTCTTATAAACCGAGCACTTGCGACACATATCCAGCTTTTCCGGAAATTTTCCTGATGGCTGGGCCTTACATAAGGTACCATCTACATACCAACACATGATATCGGTTTTTCCGTATGCAGGGCAGTCATTCTTATCACATTTTTCTTTCTCCCAGCATTTGAGCATCCTGCCAAATTCAAATCCTGGCTTGCCACGGCTGATTGCATCAGCTAATCGGGTGACAGTGGAAATGGGTCGTGTAATGTATTTGGTTAAGAATAGGGTTAAGAAAAAACCCACAACGATAATGGAAACCATGCCCAGGGTAATCTCTCTGTTCCTAATTGCCGCTATCCTCTCCTCAATAGGGGCCCAGTTAATTCCTACGGTTAAAACCCCTAATATTTTCTTTTCAGCTCCATGGCACTTATAACAGATTTGTTCATTGGGAATAGGCATGGCATGATAAAGTACCTTTTCTTCTCTCCATAGCTCCAAGCCTTTAACGAGAGAACTTGTGCGCAACGCCTCTTTGGTGGCCTCTGAACTGTCAAGCCCCCCTATATTTTCTGACAAGCCGCTATATCTGATGGTGCCGGTAGTATCGAAAAGATTTACCACTGTCACATCCTTTAATGTATTCAACCTTTCCAGGTTAACCTGCACGGCCTCCATCTCTCCATCGAGCATGGGGTACTCAATGCTTCTCATCACCGTATCGGCAATCTCAAATGCCCGCTCTTCCTGCTTTTCAAAGTGAAAGGTTGTTCGTGTCACCATATCATGGTAAGTAAATAGGCCCATCACTACAAATAAAATCACACTCGCGCCTAATATCACCCTGACCGTTAGGCTGGCTACACGGGAGCTAAATCGTAACTTTTCCAAAAATGCCATTATTCGACCCATTTTCTCAATACCCCATATGCTTATGCTGACGGTGGCATTTAGTACATACGTTTTTAGGGATGCTTAGTGTCCTCTGGTGCTCCTCTACAGTAGGCGCCTTTACATGTAAGCTTGCAGGCCCATGGCATGCCTCACACTGAATGTTCTTCATATGCGGTGTTTCCTCGATACTGACAAAACCGCCTGGTTGGCCGTATCCGGTTGTATGACAGGGCAGGCATTGAGGATCGTGTTCCTTATGCCTCATCTCTAGAATGCGAAAGTTTCTAGAGTACTTCCACCCAGAATGTGTCTTTACGTATTCTGGATGACATTCCTTGCATTTCGTCATTCCCACATAGTATGGCTCTTCCTTTGCTTTTTCGGCCAAGGTGCTGGAAATGTGGGCCTGCACTGCCATGCACGCGCACAGGATAATGATAGGGAAAACAGCCTTCTTGATAATCCGTTTCATGGCCCTCCTCTTTCTACCTGATAAGGATTGACAAAACTCGCTATTTTATGAGGCGAGTGTAGGTGATAATGGATTTGTGTGTCAAGAAAAAGGCCAACACCTGTGGAATATTGAACACCGATATTGAACAGGAGCCGCGGAACATGTCTCGTATGCGCACCATCAGGAATCGTAGTTTCAAGAAGATCCGGAAATAGAACGACGTACTCAACGTCCAATATTGATGCACTCGTAAAAAGTCGTCACTCCGGTTAAAACCGGAGTCCAGAGCCTTTTTAACTATCTGAATAGACTGGATTCCGGCTTTCGCCGGAATGACAAAAAATGGGATTTTTCGACTTTTTACGAAGCCATCAATATTGAAAAGGCTCAATTTATCTTGGACGGACGTTTGAACGGTGAGTTTTCAGTGAGATAAGGGCCTCAATGAAAGGCGTTCCCTGGAATGACTAAGCAGGTCTCTGGACACAGGCTCACCCATTCGATCTACCTTGATGTTGTATTTGTTCAGCTTGTGTCTCAATGTTCGAGGACTGATGCGCAGTATTTTGGCTGCTCGTTCCTTATCGCCACCCACACGATATAAGACATCCAAGATGGCTTTTGTTTCGGCCGCTCTTCTGACCTCCGCCAGATCCATCAGGTCGGCGGGTTGCCTGAAATGCCATAAGAAGTCAGAGGGAAGATGTTCCATATCTATCAAATCGTCATCGTTGACAATAAATACCCTTTCCAGAAGGTTCTTCAATTCTCTCACATTGCCAGGCCAATCATAACGGCAGAAGATGTCGATGACCTCTGGATTGACTGAGGGTTTTGGTTTTTTGTAAGTGGCCGCCAATTGATTTAGGAAGTGATCCACCATCTTGGGGATAACCATCTTTCTTTCCCGCAAAGGGGGGATATGTATGGGCACCACATGGAGTCGGTAAAAGAGATCCTCTCGAAACAAACCCTCTTTGACCTTATCTCTTGGGTCCTTATTGGTTGCCGAGATAATGCGAACGTCTACGTTGATTAACTCACTACCCCCGATTCTCAGAAACTGAAAATCTTCAAGGATCCGCAAAAAGTTCGGCTGATTTTCCAGTGGTATTTCAGAGACCTCATCCAGAAATAGTGTCCCCTTGTCAGCAATCTCAAAGCAGCCCTTTTGCAGGCGAATGGCCCCAGTGAAAGACCCTTTTTCATGCCCGAACAGTTTGTCTTCAAACATGAGACCTGAAAGAACGCCGCAGTTCACAGGCACGAAAGGGTGTTCAGCTCTAGAACTCTGGAGGTGGATGATCTTGGCTAACATCTCCTTCCCCGTGCCGCTCTCCCCTGTGAGCAGCACGTTCACATCGTATTGGGCCACTTCATACACGACCTTCATAATGGAGCGCATCACATCAGAGCATAGGATAAACTCCTGCATGATCGATTCCTGGAGGCGCTTTATATAGGGAGATTGGAGTTTCATAAATGCTCCAATGCTTAACCCGAATACACCGTGGGTGTCAAACGGATTCGCTCTCAAAACGGCAAGTTTTTACTCCGGTTGGCAAAAATTTGCCAAAACCACTATCCTCAATTGACGTTTTGCGGAATGCCCTACAAGGAACACATTCATAAATAACAACTACTTATTGTAAGAGCAAATAATTCTCGGGTCTTGGTATGACCTTTGCTCTAAGTTGTTCGACCGGAAACCGGAAAGAGGAAGTATGCCTTCACAAAAGCTAGTTCCATTCCACAAATAACAGAGATCTAAAAGGAGGTGTGGCATGTCAAATGCCAAGAAGGTCAAGGAACTCTTGGTTAAAATAACCGAGTATCCGCATATTCCGTATTGGTTGAGCGTGCGGGATGCTATCTCCATGATTCGCAGTGTTTATGGTGAAACACCGGGTTCGGAAGAGCCCCGGATGGTTTTGGTGTTTGATGAAAAGTATCAACTCCAGGGCGTCTTAACACTCAAAAACCTTCTCGTGGGCATTGAGCCAAGATTTCTTAGAAGGGACGAAAAGTCGCCATACCAGGGCCTCACAGAGGTCGATTATGCAAGCCTTTCAATCTTTGTAGAAGGGACCTTTTCTGAAAAATGTAAAGAGGAAGCAAGAAAGCCGGTTAGTGAGATCATGACCCCGATCCGGGCCAAGGTTGACGTGAACGATTCGGTTGCCAAGGCAGCCTTTATCATGCTTCAGGCAGACGTCAGCCTGGTCCCTATCATGGACGGCCAGAAGATAGCAGGCGTCTTGCGCATGAGCGACGTTTTTAATGAACTGACCAAAATTGTATTAGAGTGAGGGAGGGAACGTATCATGGTTGAAAAGAGTAAACCCATTGCTTCCGGGGAAGGCCTCCCGGAGATGCCTGCGGAGATTGGCCTTGCTCCGGAAAAGCCTATTCTGGACTGGAAGCGCCTGCTTTTTATGGCAACAGGGATTATCCTGTTCATAGTCGTCTATTATGCCCCACCATGGCCGGACGCCGTGGACCCCATGGGACAGCATTTTGTTCTATCCAAGCAGGCAAAGGGGGCACTGGCCGTCTTTTTGTTGGCCGGCACCTGGTGGGTATTTGAGGTCGTGCCGATTGGTATAACCAGTATCACCATCGGGGTGATGCAAGCACTATTTCTGATCAGGCCTGCCAAAGCAGCCTTTAAGGACTTCATGGACCCCTCGGTCATGTTTATCTTTGGCTCGATCGTTATCGGCATGGTCTTTACCAAGACGGGCCTGACCAAGCGCCTGGCATATAAAATGCTGGTTATTGTAGGAGAAAAGACCAGCATGATCTATCTTGGCGTCTTTGTGGTCACCTCGGCCCTGACCCACATTATGGCCCACACCGCAGTTGCTGCTACCATGTATCCCCTTCTTTTAGCCATCTATGCGCTTTATGGAGAAGGTGATAAACAGACCAAGTTCGGCAAGGGGCTTTTCATCGGTATGGCCTATGTGGCCGGAGCAGGGAGCATCGTGACCCTTTTGGGTGCGGCACGCGGCGCTGTGGCCATCGGCTTTTTTAATGACATCATGGGAAGGGATATCAGCTTTTTTCAACTGACCTACTACATGTTTCTCCCGGGGTGGCTGATGACCTTTATCCTGTGGGGATTTTTCATGGTCTTTTTTAAACCTGAGAAAAAGGTCATTCCCGGCCTCCGGGAGAAAGCCAGAGGACTCAATGCCGCACTGGGAAAGATCACCGGGAAAGAGGTTCTGGCAGCATCCATTGTCCTTGGAGTAATTTTGATCATGGGCCTAAGGTCGTTTGTCCCTGCCATAAAAGCAATCGATAAAACAGCAATCGTTTTGATTTCGACCATATTATTTTTCCTGACAAAAATTCTCGATATTAAAGATCTGGAAGAGATTCCCTGGAATATTATCCTGCTTTTTGCCGGGGCCATGAGCATAGGTTTTTGCCTTTGGGAAACGGGTGCAGCCAAATGGATGGCCGTGAACTGGCTGGTGATGTTCAAGGAAGCCAACTGGTTTATATTTGTCTTGAGTATCGCTTTTTTTGTCATGATGATGACAAACTTTATCATGAACGTGGCTGCGATTGCCATCTCCCTTCCTGTGGCTTTGGTGATTGCTCCTTATCTGGGCGTGTCCGGAGAGGTGATCCTCTTTGCATCACTGGTCGTAGCCGGTATGCCCTTCCTCCTGCTGGTGGGTGCGGCTCCGAACGCAATAGCTTATGATTCAAAGCAGTTTTCCACAGGGGAGTTCTTTCTCTATGGCATTCCGGCCAGTGTCATACTGATGATCGTGGTGGCCCTGTGCGCCGGAGTGATCTGGCCGATCTTAGGGATGCCTATCACTGTGCCAACGCCCTAAGGATTGATGATTGATGATTGAATATTGACGATTGAAGGAAGGAGAGCTTTTTCTTCAATTAGTCAATCGCCAATCGAAAATCGTCAATATTCAATTAATAAGGAGGTTTAAATGGATTACCTGAAGCGTCCCCGCATCATCTCTGACAACCGGGCAGTCATGTCCCGTCAATACAACCTGTCGACATTTTTTGGAAAACTTGGGGAAGTGGTGGCCGATTATTGCAAGTTTGACATGGCCAAAACCATGCCCGTAAAGGTGGAGTGTCCGGATGAGAGCCAGGGCCTCAAGATCCTTTATTTTATATCTACCTTCGGGACATCCCCTTTTGTGGGGGGGAAGCTGGGTGCAGAACTCGATACCAAAGCTATTGTTCCGGCCTCACATCACGCTGACAATCTGGTTTATGTGATGGGAAGCCACGCCGGATACGATCACCAGACCAAGACATTGGGAAGAATCTATCGCGAAAAAGAGGGGGGCTTTAGCGCCTGCTGCGGCAAATTGGCCGGCGTCATGGGGCCTTATCTCAAAGAGTACGAATATGCTAAGGGTAGCATCAAACTCTTCAAAGAAGATGGCCGAGTCTTCCTTGCAATCCCGAATCGGCTTCTGGGAATTCACAGCTCTGATGAGCCGTACCCTGCCAAGCTATGCCTGGGACCCTCTTTGATAAAAGGCGATCCGGAATCAGAGGGCGTTATGACGGCAGAAAGCCCTCGCTCGGTTGTTTTTGAGATTCATCCGGATTTGCAACACGTCCTCGAAGCCAAGAAAAGGAACATAACGCATGAGCCCACCCCTATAGGAGACGACCTCACGGGGGACTATTTCAAATACCTCTGGATCACCACAGCCCCCTTTCCTGATAACATTACCCGCCGATTGCATCCCCTGATGCATCAAATCGTTTCCAGTTTAGACTATCCTCCTATGGTCACAGTTGCAAACGTAAACACCTGGATAGAGTTCAACCGATTTGTGGATGCCATCCATTCGATTCCGGATGTGTTGTCCAAGGGGATCTTTGGTGTGTCCGGTTTAACAGTCGACTTGTATTTTCAAGAACGGTCTTATCATTATTCCAATGTCTATTATCCCCAATACGCCTTCTTCAAAACACCTGGCGAGAGAGAGGGTATCGTTATGGGGCCCTCTGAGATCAACAACCTCCTGGACTCTTACATCCCCAGAGAGAGGCTCTCCATAGACCGGATCCTTGAGTGCAATGACCAGACAGATGAAGAGGTCGAGTTTTAGCCTGCTTTCAGCGACCAGGAGGAGATATGGTACGCGAGAAAAGAGTAAAGGACCTGGTCATTCCTCTGACGGATTATCCCCATATGCCCTACTGGGGAACCCTTAAGGAGGCGATTGTACAGCTTAATGTCGTCTATGAAACCGGGCACGGTACCGTGCTGGTTTTTGACGAGGCCTACGAGTTCGTGGGTATACTTCTGCAGAGGGACGTCCTGAAGGGTCTGGAGCCCAAATTTGCACGGCATCTTAAAGAGGAAATTCCCGTGTCCTGGGACGACCTACTCAAATCAGAAAGCCAAAAACGGCTTACCAGACCTGTCAAGGAGTTCATGTCAGGGGTTGCGGCTACGGTTGATGCCAAGGACAGCATACTCCAAGCCTCCCACATCATGCTGCGGGAGGACGCCTATCTCCTGCCAGTCATGGAAGGGAGCAAGGTCATTGGGATTGTACGAATGGGCGACCTATTTCATGAAATTACCAATGCTGTGTTGAAGTTATAACTCTCCCATTGAGCGAAAAGACGCTTTTGGGAGTATACTCAAGTTGGTTGATTTACCCTCGTGGACGTTATAATATTACGCAATCGTGAGATCCGCCTTTGTTGATCCGGGGAGTCAAACAACATGTCACTATATGCCTACCGAGCCTTTATCCAACACAATCAGATCCGGGATGTCCTGAACGAAAAAACCAGCAAAGTTGATATCCGCAATTTTGACGAATCGACAGCCACAAGCCGGGAAATGCAGGAACCGGTTAGAAACGGACAAATACCGGCAGAGCTTGAAACGGCCAGGGGCGTGTTGGAAGCCTGCGTTCAATAGGTAATTTCAGGGGTGATGAAACAAAGTATTACACCCATCATAGATTCTCTGATAACATTATGGGAAATATAAGGACGATATCATGCCCCAGTGTATAAAGTGCGGGAAAAAAGGCCTTTTCCTGAAAATTGAAGACGATCGTGGCCTGTGCCTTTCCTGTAATGGGAGCTTTGCTCAGGAAGGGAAGGTGTTGACCCAGAAGATCACAGAGGCCAAGAATAAGGCAGTCATTGCCAAGGATCCTGGTGAGATTGCCGCGTCTTGTAAGGAAGTCGAGCAATATGGAAACGAACTAATTGCATTGCATCAGGCTTACAACCTGCAACCGAGTCAAGTATTATTGGACCTGATTGAAACTTGCAAGAAGAACCGAGAACTGGCTGAGAAGTAGTCCACGCCCAGATAGGTTGTAATAAATTCTGTAAACGCCCGGCAACTTAGGAGGAAATATGGAAAAGAAGAAAGTAAAGGATCTGGTCATTCCCCTGACGGATTATCCTCATATTCCTTACTGGGGAACACTAAGGGAGGCGATCGCCCAGCTTAACGTCTCCTATGAAACCGGTCACCATACGGTTCTGGTCTTTGACGAGGCATACAAGCTCGTGGGTATGCTTTTGGAGAAGGATATGTTGCAGGGGTTGGAGCCTAAGTTTGCCCAGCATTACGAAAACGGAGTGCCCATATTGTGGGACGAGATACTCAAGAGTGGGGCGGAAGAACGGCTTGGCCGGCCAATCAAGGAGTTCATGTCCGAGGTTAAATCCACGATAGATGCTGAAGACAAGGTCCTGAAGGCTTCGCACATCATGCTGCATGACAATGTATTCCTATTGCCGGTCATGGAGGGGGATAAGCTTGTTGGAGCTGTGCGCATGGGTGACGTGCTTCATGAAATAACGAATGCTTTATTGGAGCTATAGCCCCTCATTAAGAAAAAGGGCTCATTTGAAAAGACACTCAAGAAGGTCGAAAAGGCGTTGACCGCCCAAGAAAGACCTGCCTGGTTTTGTATGACAAAAGAACCAGGCAGGTCTTTTTGTGTTAGAAGGTCTTCCCGGGCAATTTTGGTTGATTTAGCCTCGGGGATGCTATACAATTACCTCAGTTGTGAGGTCCGCCTTTGTTGATCCGGGGAGCCAAGCAAAATGTCACTGTCAAAGGTTTTGCGGCCCATGTTTGATTTTTTCAGCAAGAGAAGACAACAAAAGGCCTTAAGGGACGAGGATGACAAGTCCCTTTTTGTAGAGCGGTACACGGCCTTTCGAGAACTCCTTAAAAACAACAACAAAGTCCTGATGACCATGGCCGATATGCAGGAAAAGGCCAGTGGTGCCTTCGTCTTTGATAGGGCCTATGTACGTTCTTCCTATGACGCTGTGTCCGATGGGGTAAAAAGGATTATTGACAACCTAAATGTCCTTGGAAATGAAAAATATAAGGACCTGATTCATCCCTTTCAGAAAAGCGATAAAGCCATCCGTAAGCACCTTGCTGCCGAGGTAACCATTCCCAAGACCGACTATGTTATTCCACTCAAGGAACTCGGGAAACAGACCGTGGCCTCGGCCGGCGGCAAGCTTGCCTACCTAGGAGAGCTTGCCGGGGTTTTGGGCCTTGCCGTCCCCCCCGGTTTTGTAGTCACCACTTATGCCTACCAGGCCTTTATCCAACACAATCAGATCCGGGATGTCCTGAACGAACAAACAAGCAAGGTTGATATCCGCAATTATGACGAATTGACAGCCACAAGCCTGGAAATGCAGGAACTGGTTAGAAACGGACAAATACCGTCAGATCTTGAAACAGCCATCCTTGATGCATACAGGGACACGTGTGAAAGGGCGGGGAACGAAAACCTGAAGATCTCTGTGCGAAGCAGTGCAATTCACGAAGACATCATGGCCAGTTTTGCAGGACAATATGAAACAGCCCTGAATACACC
>DAOUTV010000075.1 GCA_030668505.1 Desulfobacterales bacterium
AGGCGTACCGAGGTACGTCGCACAAGCAACCCCGCAGTTTGACGCCGATTCAGCCGTTCAGCCGTCGCAGCCAGTGCTTTGGCGAAGTCGGCTCGTAGCCAAGAAGGCTACTATGGCGAAGTCGGCGATTGCGGAAAAGGGTCATTTATGGATGGAAACTAACTCACTCCATCTTCAGTGCGAAACTGGTCTGCCCTGCCCGCTCCCTGCCCGCCCTGGCGCGACAACTTTAGAGTTGATGTCCGTCCCTGTCATCCCGGTCTGGGCCAGGGGCGCGACATCCCCGAATGAAGCTGTTGTCCGCGCAAACCCTGTCCAGTCCAGGAATATTTGAGATAAGATGCATGTTTTCAAACCTTGCAAACACGCCAATATTGCTATAAGATGAAAATTGGGTAGTGTCCGTTGATTGTTGTTAGTTGTCCGTTGCAAAAACTGTAATGTTTGTTATTTCAGCTACATAGCAAAAGGATATGCAGTAATCTTGCATGCGGCGTAACTCATTGAAAATATAGCTACAACTGACTACTGACAACGAACAACTGACACTACCGACTTTCGTATCTTCGTACTTTCGCGCTTTCGTGATAAGATTCTTTTGTTTTGAGACCTTATGAAACGGATTCAAACCGGCATTGAAAAACTACTTGTCGATCCTCCGCCAATACTCCAGGGAAAAAGTCTTGGGCTTCTGGCAAATCCTGCATCTGTTGCATGTCCGGACGGGGATGGAAGGTTTCAGTCCACCCGTGCCCTTATAGTAAATCACTATCCAAATCAATTAAAGGTGCTCCTTAGTCCGCAACATGGATTTTTCGCTGAAAAACAAGCTAATATGGTCCCTTCGGAAGATTTGATCGACCCGGTTCTTAATATACCAGTCTTCAGTCTTTACGGCAAAACTAGAATGCCCACCGAGGCCATGCTCGAACCTATAGATATCCTGATCGTTGATCTTCAGGATGTGGGTACACGCGTCTATACATTTATATACACAATGGCATTATGTCTGCAAGCAGCCCGCATCTATAACAAAGAAGTACTTGTCCTGGACCGTCCAAATCCTGTTGGGGGAAACCGTATTGAAGGAAACTGCTTGAAGCCAGAATACGCATCTTTTGTGGGTTTGTATCCAATTCCCATGCGTCATGGTCTCACCATTGGAGAGTTGGCCCGCCTTTTCAATGACCACTTTGGCATCGGCTGTGAACTCCATGTGACTCCTATGTCAGGATGGAAACGTGAGATGCTTTTTCAGGATACGGGAATAGCCTGGATACCCCCCTCCCCCAACCTGCCGACCCCCACCTCTGCTTTGGTCTATCCTGGCCAGGTCCTTTGGGAAGGAACCAATGTATCCGAAGGACGGGGGACGACTCAGCCCTTTGAGATCTTTGGCGCCCCTTTTTTTGATACGGCTCAACTTGAGGCATTGATACCTAAAGAAAAACTTGCGGGAGTTCACCTTCGACCCCTTGCATTTGAGCCTGCTTCAGACAAGTGGGGAAAAGACTTATGCCTAGGTTTTCAGCTTCATATCACCAACACGACACTCTTTCGGCCATACATAACAACCCTTACGCTGATTCAGGCAGTGGCTTCTGCGTATGCTGATGCCTTTCAGTGGAAGTCTCCTCCCTATGAATACGAATTTGAAAAACTCCCCTTTGACATTCTTACTGGAGATCCTGCAGTGCGAAAAGCTATAGAAGGCATGGATCCTGTGGAGGATCTGGAGAAGACATGGGCTGAAGAATTAAAATGTTTTGAGGAAATCCGAAGACCTTATTTGCTGTATGAGCCAGAGTGAACTAAAGTGAGCTAAAGTGCCTAAAGTTAAAAAGTATTAAGGGATTCAGCAATTGAGGGTTTAGAATCAGACGCAATTCGGTCAATCCCAAAATTTTTAATTTCTGAATTGGTAATGATTACATGAACTTTAGATCACTTTAGGCATTTTAGCTCACTTTTTTACAAGATATGAAAGATACTCGCGGCTGGAAAAGAATGATGTTTAAAGGGATGAAGGTATGGCTTAATGTAGATGATGCCCAACAGACTGTGGTTCATGACAACAAAGTATTGATCAAATATCAACTTGATCAGGATCACGAATACTGGGTGCGGAAAGAGGCGGTGGAACCTATCGATCCTTCACGGTTAAGAAAGAAGACCCGTAAGAATAAGTCTGAGAATCAGTCTTCCTTGACCGGAGAGCATAAGGATCAACATGATCCATTCCCTCCAAATACCATAGAAGCCTATACTGACGGGGCATCTTCCGGTAACCCAGGTCCTGCAGGTATAGGCATTTTCCTGCGTTTCGGTTCCAAAGAAAAGGAGATATCAAAACATATTGGGATTACAACCAATAATGTTGCTGAACTGATGGCCATTGAGACAGCGCTCAAGGCAATCCGTACAACTCAAATACCCGTGCGTCTCTATACGGACAGTCAATACTGCTTCGGCTTGTTGTCTCTTGGATGGAAGCCCAAACGAAATAACAAGCTCGTGGAGGCTATCAAGACATTGATGAAGCGATTTAAGGATTTGAAAATCCTCAAGATTAAAGCTCACGCTGGTATCGATGACAATGAACGAGCTGACTATCTGGCGCGCAAAGCTGTCACCGTCCGGGGAGCCGGCAAGGGCCGGAGTGTCTGAAAATATTCCGTGCCGCGAGAAGGCACAAAAACCAAAAAGCCCCATGCCCAAAGGCAAGGAGCTTTTTTCGTTTATAAGTATAGGCGATATATTATCCAAATGGAACTTGGTTCGCTTCGCTCATAATTATTCCACCACTGTCTTGATATCTTACGTCCCAGGTTAATCTGGTGGGAAAGGCGTTTATTTCTATGCTTACTATTCCTGTTTTTCTGCTTTCAGATCTTCAACCTCTTTTTTCAATTTTTCAACCTCTTCTTTACAGTCATTAGTAACAGTGCCCCCAAAATCCTCTTTGGACTTCCACGAGTCCTTCAATTCGTCAAACCCCAGATAGATTGCCAGCGCACCACCAGACAGAAGGGCGAATGGAACGGCCCCCGCCAGCAGCATCAAGAATTCCTTCCACCACAAAACCAGACCAATAATCCCCAGGGCTGCCGCAACAGCACCACCAATTAGTGTCTTCATGCTACACCATCCTCCTTGTTATAAGATATTAAAATAAGTTCAACATGCAATTTGAACTCAGGTAACATAAGACGACGAGCAAATCAAGTCCAAAAATATCAATCAACAGTTTTTTCGGTCAAAAATGGAGATCACTTTATGATTGGCAGGAGCATCCCTTTTTTTTAAATCGTT
This sequence comes from Desulfobacterales bacterium, assembly GCA_030668505.1. Taxonomy (GTDB): domain Bacteria; phylum Desulfobacterota; class Desulfobacteria; order Desulfobacterales. Next base: position 3,313 of record DAOUTV010000075.1, read on the forward strand.
GTCACACGGCAAGTTTTTCGGCTCGCACCTCTGGGGCCCCGTAACCTTCTCTATCCTCATACTATGCCCATTCATAGTGAACGGTTCACCATTGATATATTCTTCCCTGAGTATCCAGAGCGCCTCTGTCAAAGGCATTTGGAGCACAAGTAACTTTACCTGATACCAATCCCGCTTTCGGTCTGACGAGATATCTTCGATACGGGCAAAAAAACTTGGTTGGTCTTCAAAGTAAATTAGAACAACATCTCCTATGGTTGCCATGGCAGTCTACCCTTAGCACACTATTTTCAAATTGACACAGAAAATATTTGTGCTATCATTCCGGTATTATCAACAGGGGCATTGTCCTTTGTAAACAAATGCTCAATGTCGTTCGCAAAACGGGCCTTTTTCAGATACGTAACGTGTTAATATATAATTATATTTGGTTAGCCCGTTTAGCCGCCACGCCACGCGGAGAATACGCAGAAATCAAATCATAGTTGATTCAGTTGAGCTGATCACAGGTAACCTAGCAAACCAGTTAGTGTCCATCCAGAAATGAGATATTTTTTGCAAGGTCAAGGAAGACGAAAATTTTAACCGCAGGAATACATTGAGTATTTTGAGGATTGAAATCTGAGTCTGACGCAGAGATTGCCGAAAATGGCCATTTATGGATGGGCACCCGTTAACCAACCAGATATGACCCGTCATCCCCGTCCGTCGAAAGCTGATTCGAATTGGAGCAAAAGCCCCCAAGTTTAAACAAGAGAAGCTATGGCACTGGCTCAAGGAATAAAAGAAAAATTCAGATCATGGATAGACACTGCTCTTCAGGGCCATCACGATCATTATACCTGTAGTCTGCCGAAAAAGTCTGGGTTCTTGTCATCCTTGATTCTGAAGTCATTATTTTCCGATGTTTATATCAATCCTACTCAGGCTGCATTCCTCAAAACCCTTTCAAAAGATGCTATCATCGTCTACGCCTCTAAGTACAAGAATCGCTTTGAATATCTCTTTTGTCATAACCGATATAAAGCAGAAGGAATGCCCTTTCCCGAAATCGGCTTTGAATATAGGATCTTTCTCTGGCAGAAGGTCTCCAGACTTATACTTATCGTCCTTGCCCATCTGGACCACTTATTCAGGTATAAGAGCTTTCCAAATCCATACAAATCCGGCTACTTCAAGCGTAAAATGGAAGCCGGATCTGCGGCCTTTCTCTCTCTGGTTGACCAAAAGGGATTCTACCATCAATTTGTAAAAGCCAAGGAAAACCCGTTAAAATATCTTATTGAACTACAGCGCACAATCGATCGTCCTATATGCATAGTCCCCCTGTGGCTCCTTTTCAGTAAAAAGCCCCACAGGCGGCCTCGAAGTCTAGCTGATATCATCTTTGGCAGTGAGGAAAACCCGGGGCGGCTCCGACGTTGGATAGTCGTTTTGCGTAATCCTCAAAAGGCATTTATAGAGAACTCTGATCCAGTCAACCTGAAGGATTTTCTTCAGGAGACTGAAAACCAGGGTCGAAACCTTCAGCAGCTCTCTTTTATCCTCAGAAATAGGCTTCTAGAACAGATGAACCGCCACCGCCAGAGTATCACCGGGCCGGTCATCAAGACGCGAGAGGAATTAAAAGAACTTATCCTGAGAAATGAACGATTCCAAGATTTTATGAAACGGTATGCTCAATCCCAAAAGAAGGATATCAGCGAAATCTATAAGAAAGCCGATGCCTATCTGAATGAAATCGCGGCGGATTACAGTATTGCCTTCGTTCAGACCCTTTCTATGATCCTTGGATGGGTATGGAAGACCATGTTTGACGGTATCACACTTGATATGGAGGGCTTACATCGGGTAAAAAGTGCAGCTACGAGGGCTCCCCTTGTCTTTGTTCCTTGCCATAAGAGCCATTTTGATTACCTTGTCCTTAACTACCTTTTGTATACCAATAACATGCCCAGTCCTCATGTAGCAGCTGGAAGCAACCTTGCCTTCTGGCCTATAGGAACCCTCTTTAGGAAGAGCGGTGCTTTTTTCATTAAGCGGACTTTTCACGGGGCTAAGCTTTATGCAGCCATCTTTACAGGATATGTGCATATGTTAATTGCCCACGGTTTTAATATCGAGTTCTTTATTGAGGGGGGACGGAGTCGAACGGGAAAACTGATCCTTCCAAAAAAAGGTCTAGTTTCTATACTACTGGATGCTTACAAGACTGGGATCTGTAAAGATTTAATATTTGCGCCTGTCTATCTTGGATATGACCGCCTTCTGGAAGAAAGTGCAATCTTGAACGAATTGGAAGGAATACAGAAAAAACAAGAAAGTATCTGGCAACTAATTCGAGCACGAAAGGTGTTAAAAAAGCGATATGGCCGTATATATGTCCAATTTGCTGAGCCTATTTCACTCCAGGACTTGGTGGCAAAAACCACCCCCGCCTTGCAAGACATGGACCAAGCTGAATATCAGGCCCTGGCCCGCAACCTCTCTTATCGCATCATCAATGCCATCAACAATGTCTCAGTAGTCACGCCCCAAGCACTCATAGCATGTGCTATTCTGAATTATCCCAAACCGCGTTTCAGCCAAAACGAGCTTATGGGTTATGTTGAGACTTATTTAAACTATTTGCTCTCTCAAAAGGCCGGGTTGTCTGAAGACCTTGACAATCCCCGGCATGTAGTCGAAAACGTGTTGGCCATGTATTGCCATCGAAAGTTTATCGAAAAACAGGGTACAAAGGGGCATGATGATTCTGCCATAGATGAGAAATGGTATCTGGTCTGTGAAAATAAACGCTTAAACCTTGAATATTACAAGAACAACTGTATCCATTTTTTTATTCCGGCGTCATACACCGCATTAGCAATCCTCTCCTATGACGCCTTTCAATTCTCCGCATCGGCCTTGCAATCGGATTACAACTTCTTGCAAGATTTTTTCAAATATGAGTTTGCCCATGATGTAGACAAAACCCCGGAATATATGGTCAGAAAAACCTTGAAGGCTTTCATTGATGACGCCATACTCATGCCTCATCCCACCTTGCATGACACTTACAATATCCCTGCTGCAGGTTTTCGAAAACTTCTGTGTTTTGCAAGCTTCCTCAAAACCTATTTCGAATCTTACTGGGTAGTTCTCAAGGTGCTGAATGCATATGGACGGCGTGACCTGGTCAAGAAAGAGCGCATAAAAAAAATCCGGGCATTCGGCAATCAGTTATACAAGAGACAAGAAATCGAAAGGAGCGAGGCCCTTTCTCAAATAAATTATGAGAACGCCCTGACGTTTTTCAATTTCAAGGGGATCAGAGGAGCTGAAGACGACGAAAGGATCGAATTCTATAAACAGGTCATCCAGAGATACCTGGGTTGCTTCATGGTGCAAAAATAGAAGTGTGTAGCCTGTAAATCTGCTTAACCTGCCTTAATGCTTGACTTTGGATCATTTTTGTGCTTGTCTACAGCAATTCCACAACGTCTAATTCCGATATGAATCTATTTGTGCTGGGCAATAGGGTTTGCCTAGAACACTGCCTTGAAGTCAATGTTTATCATTGAATAGATTAAACATTGACTTAAAATACTAAACGTTTTTGAGGAGGCAAAAAAATATGCCGATATCAATACCAAACAATCAAATTGCAGGTGCAATATTAGCCGTTGGACTGTTGCTCACCATATTGTGTCTTATGAGAGGAGAAGGGTACGCAAAACAAATTAAATGGATTCTCATGTTTTTCTTCCTGGCTGCTTTTGTTATATCAGACAAATTCTATACTCTAAAAACATTGAACATCTTGGCAGACTTGACAAATGTGGACAAGTATGTCGGCCAACTTAATCAGGTGGGAGCAGAAAATGTTCAGAAGTTAAACGAATGCTATGACCTTAAAGCTGAAAGCCTTATGGCTAAAATTGAGAAAACAGAAAAGTTGTCAGACGAGGCAAAAGCGTTGGTGCGTTTAAGTATTGAAAGTACCGTTTATGATCAAGCCATAAAGAATAATCCTGAGCTAATCAGGAAAAGGATAGAGAGCGTGGCCCCGTACTTGTTTGATGATGAATGTGACCGAAATCAATGGTTAGAGAGGATGATGGAAATGATAGGCAGAGAATAAGCAGAGTTTGAGGGAATACCTCCTAAAACATATCCCA
>DAOUTV010000146.1 GCA_030668505.1 Desulfobacterales bacterium
CGGGAGGTGCCTCCCGGTAAGGAATAAGGAGATACTCATAATGGCCGGTCTACCGCAGGCGTAGCACGCTACGTCGAGGATAGAAACCTGCGGAGAACGCCGTATCGGGGCAAAAGATGCCGTTTCTGGATGGACATCAATTGAACTTTGGATTTTATATACACTAAGCCTTTAAGATCAAGGAATATTTATCATTGAACATTGAACGCTTTTCATTTATCATTTAAAATTCAATTTTATTAACTTAAGAGTCCAATCTCCCCTCTTTGCCAAAGGGGGGTCGGGGGGGGATTTTATCCAACTTCTCGAAATCCCCCTAAATCCCCCTAAATCCCCCTTTTTTAAAGGGGGACTTTCAATGGCCATATCCCTTAAGTTAATGACATTGATTCGATATTAATAAATGACGATTGATAGATCATAAGTGACCTACCATGAATATCCTCCTTACCAATGACGACGGTATCCATGCCGAGGGCCTTTGGGCGTTACAAAAGGCCTTGTCCGGTGAACACCGGACCACAGTGGTTGCCCCGGACATGGAACGCAGTGCCGTAGGGCATAGTATTACCCTGTTACAACCCTTAAGGGTCAACAGGATTCAGACAAACGGCGGCCGGGGCTATGCAGTCAGCGGAACCCCAGCCGACTGCGTCAAACTTGCGGTTCTTGAGATCCTGGAGACACGACCTGACATGGTGGTTTCGGGAATCAACCCAGGGCCTAATGTGGGAATTAATCTCAACTATTCCGGAACCGTGTCAGCAGCCAAGGAAGCGGCCCTTATGGGAATCCCTGCTATAGCCATTTCACAATATCCCAATCCGGACAAAGAATACAGGGTGGCGGCAGATTTTGTTGGTACCTTGATTGCTAAGATCATAGAGGACGGTCTTCCCTCGGGTACCTTTCTGAACGTAAACGTCCCGGCCTGTCCATCGGATCGGATTGAGGGGATTCGTATAACCAGACAGGGAATATCCCGGCTGAAAGAGATTTTTTACAGGAGAACCGATCCGAGGGAGCAAACCTATTACTGGCAAGGGGCCGAAACTCAGATCTACGATATTGATATGGAGACCGACGGTGCAGTCCTTAGCAAAAACTACATTTCAATCACGCCTGTCCAATGCGACATGACCGACTATCAAGCCATGGAACGTCTCAAGAGCTGGGATATCTGCCTGAAGTGATTCAGGGATTTGGAATTCCTCGGTTCGCAACTCCTTAACGTCTATCAACAATTGGCAGAGGACTACGGGCGTAAGCCCGTGGGTGAATGCCCAAACTCAGAATCGGGCATATTCCTTATTCAAGTGCCACGGGCGAGACCTTTGAAAAATGCGACATTTTTTTGTCAGGCAAGGAAGGCAAAAATTTTAACCGGAGGAATACATTATGTATTTCGAGGATAAAATTCGAAGCCTGACGCCGCATCACGAAAAAATGACAGTTTTGCAAAGGTCTCCGGGCGTGAGCCCGTGGGTATCTACCGATGGAATTGTCCTGCAGTTTGGAATGGTTTTCGCCTCCCATTGCCCTGAGTGCGTGAAAGAAGTTTAAACAAGGTCGTGATGATGAATCGGGAATTGGTTGTTGTTGTAATGCCGAATAGTTCATTGCAGTTGGAATGGGCCGATGCGGAAGGGAGCATAAACAAAAGCACCAAGTTGTTGCAGGAAGAAATATACAAGCGATCTGTTTCTGATCCTGATTCCTGGCTATTGTTTTTAGGTTTTTGCGATAGGCGCGTTCCCCTTTCTCCGTCTCTTGATTATTGGCGAAATTTTACCGGAATATTTGCCCACAAATTAAGTCAGACGCCGGATCTGGAAATCATTCGTCACAGGATAAATATCTCCATAGAAGAAGATGAACTCCGTCAAAAACTGGATAGCGCGCCGTTAATGACGGGGTCTGAGTATTTGGACAAAGAAGTGCTTGAGTCTGTATGGTCAGGACTCAATAAGAGATTTTCACGCATAATCAAGTCCTATGATGGAACCGTTGCGGATTTTATCAAAACATACAGCCCCAATGTACATCTTGTTGGCCGCGTGTTTTTCCATTTGGTGGAGAATAAAAATGATGACTACCCGTTTGCCTTTTTGGCAACCTATTCGACCAGGCTCGGCAAACAGGGGAACTCCAAACATGTTCCTCTCAAGTACGCCCTGGAAGAATATGGAAAAGATAGTAACAAATTACTGGAGCTTCTTGCTACTGTCCATCTGGCCACAAAACGGAGCCCTTCGATTGCGCAGCTTCTTGAAACCGGAGAGCTGTTTCACCCCCTTGCATGGTCCGCAGGGGAAGCCTTTTCGTTTTTGAAGGAAATCCCGATTTATGAAGAATCCGGGATTTTGTGCAGAATTCCCAACTGGTGGAAAGGCAACACCTCAAGCCTGAGGCTCAACATCAGTGTTGGTGATTCACGGCCTTCTCTTGTCGGCATGGATGCGATATTGCAGTTTAATGCGGGGTTGTTTCTTGGGGATGTGCAGATGTCAGAAGAAGAAGCGAGACAATTGTTGCAACAATCAGAAGGCCTTGCATATATAAAGAACAAATGGGTGGCTGTGGATCCCGAGAAACTAAGGCAAACGCTTGATGCTTATGAAAAGGCAAGAGAAATGATGGATGGAGGCGGCCTTAGTTTGAGAGATGCGCTGCGTCTACAGCTTAACCCAAAAGGGATATTAGGCGGTGGCGCTGAAGGAGTGGACGCTAGCGTGTCAAATGGAGAATGGTTGGAATCGGTAATTCAAAAGTTGCTCAACCCGGATTTGATCACGTCAATAGAACCTGACAGGACGTTTAAGGCGGAACTCAGAGTATATCAACAAAAAGGATTGAACTGGCTTCACTTCCTACATTCATTACAGTTTGGGGCATGTTTGGCTGATGATATGGGCCTGGGAAAAACGGTCCAGGTGCTGGCTTTCTTGAATGTCATAAAACCCAGGAAACCAGGCAGGGCCAGTCTTCTGGTAATACCGGCATCCCTTATTTCCAACTGGGTCAATGAAATCGGGCGTTTTTCTCCCAGGATTGAGTACTTTGTCGCGCATCCGGAAGCGCATACGACAAAAAAAGTCGAGGCCAAAGACAAGAAGTCCCTGGATTCGTACGATCTTGTAATAACCACATATGCTTTGGCTCAAAAATATGTATGGCTTCAATCATATTCGTGGGCCTATGTTATCCTTGACGAAGCACAGGCCATAAAGAATCCGGGGACAAAACAGACAAGGGCAATAAAGAAGTTTGCCGCCCAGAACAGAATCATAATGACCGGGACCCCGATCGAAAATCGCCTGTCAGATCTGTGGTCTTTGTTCGACTTCTTGAACCCCGGACTGTTGGGAAACGCCAAGGAGTTCAGCGCGTTTTCAAAAAAACTAAACAAGGATCGATCAGGCTATTCGAGATTGCGGAGGCTTATCAGCCCCTATATTCTGAGGCGTTTGAAAACCGATAAATCGGTTATTTCCGATTTGCCGGACAAGGTAGAGATGAAAACATACGCCCCTCTCAGCAAAAAGCAAATCGTTTTGTATCAGGAATTGATCAACAAACTGAAAGAAACCATCGCCGAAACAGAGGGGATTCAAAGAAAGGGAATGATCCTGGCTTCCTTGATGAAATTCAAGCAGATCTGTAATCACCCGGACCAGTATCTTGGGACCGGCGGATATGAAGAAAGCGACAGCGGCAAGTTCGCCAGGCTCCGTGAAATTTGCGAGACAATATATGAAAAACGAGAAAAGGCCCTGATTTTTACTCAGTTTAAGGAAATAACGGAGCCTGTTTGCGCGTTTCTCCAGGGCATATTTGAGCGAAAGGGGTTAATATTGCACGGAAGCGTGCCTGTGGGCAAAAGGAAAAAGATTATTGAGCAATTTCAGAGTCGCGAATACGTTCCATTTATGGTTTTGTCCTTGAAAGCAGGCGGCGTTGGTTTGAATTTGACCGAGGCAAACCATGTCATTCATTTTGACCGGTGGTGGAATCCTGCCGTGGAAAATCAAGCAACTGACCGGGCGTTCAGGATCGGGCAGAAGAAGAATGTTATTGTGCACAAATTTTTAACAAAAGGCACAGTGGAAGAAAAGATTGATATGATGCTGGAAGAAAAGTCCAGATTGTCACAAGACGTTATTGCCAGCACAGGGGAAGCCTGGATAACCGAAATGAAAGACGATAAATTAATAGAGCTTTTTAAGCTTTCGCTATGACAGCAAGTATTTTCTTAATACCCAAATAGTGCCTGAACGAAAAGTGCCAGATTGCCTCATAAGTCCCACTTTCGTAAAGGGGGATTTAGGGGGATTTCGACAGGTTGCTAAAATCCCCCCCCGCCCCCCTTTTCCAAAGGGGGGAGATTCATAGGGTTTTCGTTGAAGCACCAAATAACACAGGAGGGAATTATGGGCTACGGGTGGTATCCGCGTTATGTTTCTGTGGGAGAAAAGAGAGCAAAGGCAGTCAGAAAGCTAAAACAGCTCCTGAAGAAAAATCCTGGTATTAAGCCTATTATGATTGAAGGGAGCGCTATTGCGCGCACCTGGTGGGGCAGATCATGGAATGTCAATCTTGAGCGATACGCAGATTACAGCAACCGCATAGGGCGTGGACGCAGTTATGTTCGCCACGGAGCGGTATTGAATCTTGAAATAAATTCAGGTGAAGTGAAATCCCTGGTACAAGGAACTGCGTCAAAACCATATTCGGTTGTCATCAAGATAAAGGGTATAAGCAAGGATATCTGGAGAGACATTAAAGTGGCGTGTGAAGGCAAACTCGACTCGCTTTCCGAGCTCTTGATGGGCAAGTTCCCCAAGGAATTGGGAGAGATTTTTACAGTCAAAGGAAAGGGGTTGTTTCCATCGCCAAAAGAGATTGATTTCAGTTGTAGTTGCCCTGACTGGGCTTATATGTGCAAGCATGTGGCTGCCACGCTTTACGGCATTGGGGCCAGATTGGACGAAGATCCGAGTCTATTTTTCAAGCTGAGAAAAGTCAAAGTCAGCGACCTGGTCACGCAAGCGGTGGAAGATAAGACCAAAAAACTCCTTAAGAAGGCAAAGAAGAAAAGCGCAAGGGTTATTGACGACTCGGATCTATCGAGTGTATTCGGCATTGAGATAGAAACCCCTAAAACAATCTCCAAAAGCGTGAAATCAAAGCTGACCGCAAAAAAAGCTGCAGCCAAGACCCCTGCAAAAGCCTCTCCAAAAAAACAGGCAGCAACAAAGCCGGCCGCTAAGACAAAGCCGGTGAAGAAGGCTCCCTTTAAAAGGTCGGCCGCAAAGATGGATGTAAGGTCGTCTGCATTTGACGAGGTTGTGAAAATTGTCAGGAGAAGCAGAAAAGGCATTACCGTGGCCCGGATTAGAGAAAAAACGGGGTTGGATGACAAACAGATACGAATTTTTGTCTACAAGGCCAAGAGACAGGGCAGGATCAAGAACCTGGAAAGGGGGGTTTATATAGTGAATTCAAGATAAGAGTATTGACATGAGTTATACTATATGTTATACTGTGGGTCATAATGGAGGTGACCTATGGCCAACATCAAGACCGCCATCTCAATAGAAAAACCGGTGTTCGAACAGGTGGATGC
>DAOUTV010000188.1 GCA_030668505.1 Desulfobacterales bacterium
AAAGCCCTCTTTGTCGGCATCCAGTATGGCCACTAAGCTGACCTCGGGCAGATCAAGGCCCTCCCTGAGCAGGTTGATCCCGATCAGCACGTCAAAGGCTCCCAGGCGAAGGTCGCGTATGATTTCAACCCGTTCCATGGTCTTTATATCAGAATGAAGGTAACGGACCTTAACCCCCAGACCCCCGTAGTAATCAGTGAGATCCTCTGCCATTCGTTTGGTCAGGGTGGTTACAAGCACCCGCTCTTTGCGTTCTTCGCGGACCCTGATCTCTTCAAGGAGGTCGTCCACCTGGTCTTCAGCAGGCTTGACAGTGACCATGGGATCGATGAGCCCTGTGGGACGTATGACCTGCTCCACGACCTGCCCTTCGGCCATCTCGATTTCGTGGTCGCTCGGTGTGGCCGACACATAGATCAGTCGGGATACCTTTTTTGAAAACTCCTCAAAGGTGAGGGGCCTGTTGTCCAGGGCCGAAGGGAGCCTGAATCCATGCTCGGCTAAGGTTGTCTTTCGGGATCGATCCCCATAATACATGCCTCGTAACTGGGGGATCGCAATGTGACTTTCATCAATAAATAGGAGAAAATCCTCCGGGAAATAATCGATCAAGGTCGGGGGCGCCTCCCCTGGTTTTCTGCCGGTCAGATGGCGCGAGTAGTTTTCGATCCCGTGACAATAGCCTATCTCCCGCATCATCTCGAGGTCGAAATCAGTGCGCTCCTCGATCCGCTGGGCCTCAATCAATTTCTTGGCATCTCTAAAGTATTTGATGCGTTCCTTGAGTTCTTCTTTTATAGACTTAATCGCATTATTCAAGGTGACCCTTGAAGTTACGTAATGGCTGGCCGGATAGATAATAACCCGCTTAAGGCGCCTAATCACCTTCCCCAATAAAGGATTGATTTCATAGATGCGCTCGATGGTGTCTCCAAAAAACTCCACACGAATGGCTTTGTTGTCCTCATAGGCCGGGAAGATCTCTACCCGGTCTCCCCTGACCCGGAAGGTATCACGGTGGAAATCATAGTCGTTGCGGGTATAGTGCATGGCTACCAGACGGCTCAGCATCACGTCACGCACAAAGTCCTTGCCCGGCTCGAGTTCAAGACACATTTCCAGGTAGTCTTCCGGGGCACCCAGACCAAAGATGCACGATACGCTCGCCACTACAATAACATCGCGCCGGGCCAGTACAGACCTGGTGGCCGAATGGCGCAATCTATCGATTATTTCATTGATCGAGGCATCTTTTTCAATGTAGGTATCGGTAACCGGCAGGTAGGCTTCAGGCTGGTAGTAGTCATAGTAGCTGACAAAATACTCTACAGCATTGTCAGGAAATAAGGTTTTGAACTCCTCGTAGAGCTGGGCTGCCAAGGTCTTGTTTGGAGCAATAACAAGGGTGGGTTTGTTAACCCGGGCGATCACGTGGGCCATCGTAAAGGTCTTGCCCGAACCGGTCACACCCAGAAGTACCTGATGGCGGAGGCTGTTGCCAACCCCCCGGCTTAACTCTTCAATGGCCCCCGGCTGGTCGCCTTTGGGCGTAAAGCCCGAGGTTAGTTTAAAGGCGGACATATGAAAAGAAGCTCAAAGCTGAAAGCTCAAAGCTCAAGGCTCAAAGCAAAAGAAATGCAAAAAAGCATTATCCCGTTCTTGCTTTCAGCTTTCTCACTTAATACATACCTTCCTTACCTGTAACAGATCAGTGTAGCCGCCAAAGACCTTATCAATGCCGTCTTGCTTCAGGGTCGTCATTCCGTCCTTGATGGCCTGATTCCGAATGTCTTCCATCTTAGCCTTTAGCTGGACCAGCTTTTTCATCTCATCGGTTCCCATCAAGAGTTCATGAATACCCATACGACCCCGATATCCCGTATTGTTGCATTTATTGCAACCCGCAGTCTTGTACAGCCTGAGATCCTTTGAAAAGGGGATGTTTAATTTTTCGAAATCCTCCGGGCCGTATTCCCGAACCAACTCATCATATTCCTCTTGTGTGGGTTTGTAGCTTTTTTTGCAGCTTTTGCAAAGGGTACGAACCAAGCGCTGGGCAAGGATACAGAGTATTGCATCTGCAAAATTGAAAGGGTCCATGCCCATATCCAGCAGCCGTGTGATGCTTTCAGGGGCGCTGTTGGTATGCAGCGTGGATAAGACCAAGTGTCCGGTCAGTGAGGCCTCGATACCGATATGCGTGGTTTCTCTGTCGCGCATCTCACCTACCATTACGACGTCCGGGTCCGCTCTCAAAAATGACCGCATGGCTGTGGCAAAATCAAAACCTATCTTGTGCTGGACCTGAACCTGCCGCAGACCTACCTGGGTGATTTCCACGGGGTCTTCGGCCGTCCATATCTTGATGTCAGGTTTGTTAATGTAACCGAGGGCGGAATGCAGGGTTGTGGTTTTCCCGGAGCCGGTAGGCCCGCACACAAAGATAATCCCGTACGGTTGGGTAATGATGCTAATAAAGTTTTCGTAATTCTTTTTTGAAAATCCCATCTTATCAAGCGGTATTGGCTTACCTGCCGCCAAAATACGCATCACCACGTCTTCCATGCCGCCTGCGGTTGGCACAGTTGCCACGCGGAGCTCAATGTCTTTGCCGCCGTACTTCTTGAACTTTATCTTGCCGTCCTGGGGTTTGCGTCGTTCAGCAATGTCCAGGTCGGACATAATCTTGATGCGGGAGACAAGTGCGGCACGGTAATTGTAAGGAACGGTCTGGTAAAGGTAGCATGCCCCGTCAACTCTGAACCGAACCTCGGTATTTTTCTTTCCGGGGTAAGGTTCGACGTGAATATCTGAGGCATTCCGTTCGTAGGCATCCAGGATTATTTTGTTGACCAGTAAGACAACGCCGCTGTCATCTTCGCCCACACCCTTTTCAGCCTCTTGAATCTCCTCCTCCTCCACCTCCAACTGCCCAATGATTTCGTCAATAGAGCTCTGCTTTTTTTCTATCTCCTCGAAAAACAGATGGATATATTTGAGGATATCTTCCTTCATGGCCACACGGAACTCAAAATCCGCACCCAAAAAGAGGGGCTTGATCAAATCTATTTTTTGAAGGTCAAAAGGATTGTCAATGGCAATAGCAATCTTATTATCTTTCGTTTTTTCGATGGGGACCCAGACATTGTTCTTCAGAAACGAGACCTTCAGACCGGTTAAGAGTTCACCAGGAATCATAATGCGCTCGTTATACTCCACAAAAGGCGTTTTATAATATTGGCTTAGGGCGTTCCCAATCTCTTTTTTGGAGAATTTATAAGCCTGCATGAGGAACGATTCGATGTCTTGCCTGGTGCTCCGAGCATCTAGTATTGCCTGGTCGAGTTCCTTCTGAGTCAAGAGTCCGTTTTCCACCAAATAGTCAAACTTGCCCGGACGGGCCTTTGCCATCCTCTTTTGATTGTAGATCGCAATCCCGAGCGTCGTGGCCAGCTCCCGAACCGCGGCTTCGTCCCGTTCGGTAAAGACCCCATCCTTGCAATTGATAACCTGAATGACACCCATTAGATACTTCTGGAAATTTACAGGCGCCACCAGAACCTGTCGCGTTCGAAACTCACTATCTTCGTCCCAAGTGCTATCGAACCCCAAGTTCGGATCGATAGCGGCCAATTCCTTATCATCGTACACGTTTTTGATGTTGATCAGCTTCCCCATGAGTGCCGCATAACCTGCAAGACTGTCAGTGGCGATGGGCACACGTATCTCCTTGAGCCCACCTTCTGATTTGATCCTGGACACCAACTCCTTCTTGATTCCATCCACTGAGTAAACCGTGAGCTGCTCAGCTTCAAATAACTTGATAATGTCATCCGTAAGATCTATTAGAATTTCATCTATATTGTTTGCAGAGTGAATACGGTTCGTAATGTCCAAGAGCCTATCCCCGTGGCTCAAGTTTTGCTCTGCAGCAAGTCCCTTTGCGGCTTTGTTGGCAGTTGCCTGCATTTGTGACATCTCTACTGCGACCATGATAGGTCAAGCCTCCATGCAATCCGTGTCCGTGGCCCGTGTCCGTGTTTTGCCTTCATTATTCCCCATTAGCGCAAGGTTGCGCCTGACCGGCTTCAAAAAATGCACTTCGTGTCCGAAATCCGCATTCCGCAATCCCCAATCCTATGAGGGGGGTTCTTTGTCCCCCAAAAAATACAACCTGTATAATTTCTTGGCCCCGCCGGCTATCAGGAACACAGCAATAAAGTATCGCGCAAAGTTCAAGAAGGTAGATCCCAGCGATGAGCGAATGGCATATGGTTCTCTGAAGCAAAGGAGAACTCCCATTGCAATTAAAGCCACACCCCATATGGTTTGTGGCAGGTTGCGTCGGTCCAGGGCCATATTAACAGGCTACTTCCTTCGTTTCGGACTTTTGTCCCAAAACATTAAATATAATTTATTATACCATAACGATATTGTCAAATTTTCCCTAGAAGCCATTTCAAAACCCCATCTAGTGTCGTGTCCCAGGAATAACTGACATAATTTCCGAGATTGCGCAGTACCCGCAGAGGTAATATTATAAATCCTAAATTCGAATACCCGCCTGCCATGCAAAGTACTTAAGCAGAGAATAATGTTGTGGCAATAACACTCACTTTGAGGCACTATCCTGAATCTACGCAAAGGCATTGCGGGCAGGTCGAAGCTCGTACTGTTTTCAAGGCGTAAGCCGCAACCAAATTCGAATATCTAATGACCAAAATCCAAAACCTGTTTAGAACATTAGAGAATTCGAATTTTGATATTGTTTCGGATTTCGAATTTCGTGCTTCGAGTTTTACATTTTAACGACTCAACGCTAAGATCATGTTTGCTT
>DAOUTV010000242.1 GCA_030668505.1 Desulfobacterales bacterium
CATGATGAATGAACTCGGCATCTGTGCCTCTTCAGGCTCTGCCTGCACCTCTGGTTCTTTAGAGCCATCGCATGTGCTTCGGGCTATGGGCGTGCCCTTTACAGCAGCCCACGGTTCGATCCGTTTCAGCCTGAGTATTTACAATACAGAAGAAGAGATCGATTTTATCATCGCAAAACTACCTCCAATTATCGAACGGCTTAGAGAGCTGTCGCCCTATTGGGATCACTCAAAGACGGCGGCTGCATCACAATAATGTTCCTACCGTAAATGCCAACCCAAAAATAGACGCCTTCGGGGGATACGGGTAAAATGGTAAAATAAACCGGAATCAATCACCTGGCAATGGCCACCAGAGATATGGACGCGACTATCCGGTTCTGGCGGGATTTGCTCGGAATGCGCCTGGTGGCGGGCCTTGGACGCCCCGGATACAGGCACTATTTTTTCGAGATATCCGAACACGACATGACCGCCTTTTTCGAGTGGCCGAACGTGGATAAGGCCCCTGAAAAAGACCATGGTGTGCCTGTTAAGGGTCCCTTTATTTTCGACCACGTCTCATTCGAGGTGGAAAGCGAAGAGGATCTTTGGGAGGTAAAAGACAGACTAGAGGCCGCTGAGATTTGGGTCTCCGAGGTCATCGATCACGGATTCATTCACTCCATCTACGCCTTTGATCCCAACAACATCCCGATCGAATTCAGCGCACCCGTACCGGGTGTGGATATCAGAAAACATACGAAAATGAAGGACAAAAAGCCTAGTGCTGTCGCCAAAGAAGGGCCTGAGCCCCAACCCGGGCCTTGGCCGGAAAAGACAAAACCCACGCCGCACGAGGAGCGGGCGGTCTATCCGGGAGAGGGGATAGTTCTGACAGAAAATTCTAAAAGACAATCACGAAAACACGAAAGGACGAAAGCACGAAAGGGAAAAAGAATGAAAAAGGCCAAAGCCCAAACAAACGCAATGCATCGAAATTCAATGTGAGAAACTTTGTGAAAAACTTTGGTAATTTGTCATTGGGATCTGACTTTACATTTGTTTTGGTATCTGAAATTGTTTCTTTTCGTGTTTTCGCTCTTTCGTGCTTTCGTGATTAATTTATTTTTTGATTCCGGCTTGTGCTGGTTAGGAGGTTACGATGTCCATTGATCGTTTGGTACTCGCATTTGCTGGAGGTTTTATTTTGATCAGCTTGTTGCTGTCTCTGGTGCACCACCCCTATTGGCTTTGGTTTACTGCTTTCGTTGGTGCTAACCTTCTGCAATCAGCATTCACCGGCTTCTGCCCCCTGGCAAAGATATTTAAAGCAATAGGCTTCAAGCCGGGGGAAGCCTTTAAATGAAAGGGGATGCATTGCGCGTTTGTTAATTCGCTCCGGTGTGGCGTTCTTTATACAGGGAGCCAATAAAATCCCCCTAAATCCCCCTTTAGAAAAGGGGGACCTTTCAATTATCCCCCCTTTTTGTAAAGGGGGGCAAGGGGGGATTTATTCAAGCTTCCAGTTGTCATTAACAAACAGGTGATGCTCCCAAATCAAAGATAGGAATTCGAAAGGGGTGTTTCTATGGCAACATGTGTCCCAAGGATCAAGCTCTTGACTATCACCAGTTTATTTCTGTTGTTAAGCTTGGCGCAGACGTTGCCGGCGGCCCAGACCGAGAAACCTGATACGCCTCTCACCTTGCAGGAAGCTATTAATACCGGGGTAGTCAAAAATCCGAAAATCACAGCAGTGCGGTCCCGGGTAGATGCCTCAGAGGCCAGGGTGTCTCAGGCCCGATCTGGTTTCTTCCCACGTGTGGATATCAGCGAATCCTTTAATCGGACCAATAACCCCATGTGGGCCTTTGGCACCAAACTCAACCAGGAAGTCATATCCCTTGCCGACTTTGTCCCCGCAAGACTAAATGACCCGGAAACGATAAACAATTTTGTTACCACCCTCTCTGTAACTTTGCCCGTTTACGACCGGGGTCAGATTCGGAGCGGGTTGACGCAGGCCAAGCTGGGACACGAGGCCAATTTCCAGTTAGAGGATCGGATTCGTCAACAGGTCATTGTAGATGTTGTTGTCTCTTATACGGGTGTGCTGCTTGCCCAGGAGCAATTGAAGGTTGTTAACCAGACTCTGAAGACGGCCAGAGCCCATTATGATATGGTACGTTCTCGTTTTCAGAGTGGGCTTGTGGTGAAAAGCGATATGCTCCGTGCTGAGGTGCGCATTGCTGAGCTGGAGCAGGAGCGCTTGCAGGTTGAGAGTCAAGTGGAGATTGCCCGCGCAGCACTTAATGCAGCCATGGGGGTTGAGATCGATAGCTTTTTTCACCTGGTAACCGCTCTGGAGCGAGTGATGGAAGCACCTGGCTCTCTTGAGACCTGGATCAGCAGATCCCTGGAAAATCGGCCGGATTTACAACAGATGCAATTTCAAGAAATGATTGCAGAGGAACAGGTTACAAAGGCCAAAACAGCACATCTTCCCGGCTTATATCTGTCCGGGACCTATGAGATCAATTCGGAAGATTTCAGTGAAACAGCTAATAACTACACAGTCGGTGCAGTGATGAGCTTAAATCTGTTCAGCGGTCTTGGCCTTCAGTCAAAAGTGCATGAGGCCATGGCGATGCTGCGCCAGACACAGGCCATGGCCCGGCAACTGGAACTGGGCGTCAGGGTGGAGACCAGGCAGGCCTTCTTCATGGCACAGAGCGCCCATAAGCGCATTGGTGTTGCCCGGGCAGCAGTGGCCCAGGCGGAGGAAGGATTACGTATTGTTCGAAACCGTTATGAGAGCGGGCTCTTTACCATTGTCAATTTGCTTGATGCAGAGGTGGCATTACAACAGGCCCGTACCAATTACTTCCGCTCACTCCATGATTTCAAGGTGGCCATGGCCCTGTTAAACTTGGCCGCCGGGATAATAGATGAAGATTTTCGGTAACCGTTCACGGGTTCAGAGGTTCAGAGTTCATCGAATGAAATCCCCCCTAACCCCCCTTTACAAAGGGGGGAACCCAAAACTTCCCCCTTTGTAAAGGGGGATTGAGGGGGATTTTTTGAAATTATATAGAGTGAGCTTTACCTGGCGTTGGATCAAGCTAAGTTTCAGGACGTGTATAATCATGCTGGAAACGCCCGCGCTGCTATTCGTGGTTTCATCAAGTACTTGCCACCCTGCAAGCAAGGGTAACCCTGAACGGTGAACTCTGAACCTGTGAACGCCTACAAAAGGAGTATATAATGCAAAACCGATTCCTCCTATTGCTCTTTATCCTTGTAGTACCATTTGTCTCACTTGCCTGCGGCGATAAGATTGAACCGGGTACTAGCAAAGAATCGCCTCCGGTGTTAAAAGATGTGTCTGTGGCGACCGCTAGTATGACCGACCAGCCCATTATCTATGAGGCTGTCGGTACGGTACAGGCCGGCATCAGGAGTAATCTATCCAGTAAGCTTTTAGGCACGATAGAGGATATGTACGTCCGGGAAGGCGACCATGTGAAACAGGGAGACACTCTTGTCCTTATCGACCAGCGCCAGGTAAATGCCGGGCACCGTAAGGCTGAAGCCGGTCTATCTGAAGCCAAGAAGGGCCTGGCTGGAGCCATATCTAACCGTGATTCTGCACGGGCTTCAGAAGAACTTGCCCTTGCCACCTATGAACGATACCTGAATCTGAAAAGAGACGATTCCGTGAGCGTACAGGAATTTGATGAGATAGAGGCCCGCTACCGCCGGGCGAAAGCGGCCCTGGGGCACGCAGACGCTATGGTGGAGGCAGCCACTGCAAGAGTCAATCAGGCTGAAGCTTCCCTGACGACAGCCCGGGTCGATAAAAAGGATGCAGTGATTACTGCTCCCCACGATGGTATCATCACCGGAAAGATGGTTGACAAAGGAGACCTTGCTAAGCCCGGCAGTC
>DAOUTV010000119.1 GCA_030668505.1 Desulfobacterales bacterium
TACAGGCATGGGAAACCAGAGCTTTTTATCAGAAATATTAAGGAAAAACGGGGGACAGTGGTTAGCCTTGAGGGAACAAGCATCACACCGGCTTGGGTACCTGGAAAGTTTGCTCTGGCCGCATCCCTTTCCCATGAAGGCAACCCGGCAATTTATCTGTTGAGTGGAAACGGTAAGATTATGAGAAAGTTGACCCGTTATTGGGGCATCGACGTCGCCCCTACGTGGTCGCCTGATGGGAAAAAGCTTGCGTTTGTTTCGAACCGATCAGGATCTCCCCAAATATTTATAAAAAACATCGAAAACGGCAATATCCGCAGGCTGACATACGAGGGAAATTACAACACCTCACCCCAGTGGTCACCACAGGGCAACTACATAGCCTATGTGGGAATGAAAAACGGTCACCTTGATATTTACCTGATCGGGATAGACGGAAAGGGCCCAATTCAACTGACCCAAGACGCTGGAAACAATGAATCGCCAACATGGTCTCCAGACGGCACCCTCATCGCTTTTAGTTCTACCAGGAAAGGTCCGTCCAGGGTATATGTGATGAATGCTAACGGGTCGGATCAGCGTCGCTTGTTGCTCCTTGAAGGTGAGCAGACAAATCCGAGTTGGTCACCACGGCTCACCAGTGGTTGAAATCCCGTGGTTGATTATGAGTTTGACCATGGTTTTAAGAGGTGTTGATACATTTTTGAGCTTTTTATAAGCTGAAACCGGATACTTGATGCTGGATTCAAAAGGAATCTTCCAGTATCAAGAATTCGGCAACCAGCATCTGAATGTATTGCGCGTAAGATAAAAGTTGTAATATTGGCTCATAATGTAATCAGGGCTGAATTCCTTGAGGTATTGCGGAATTTGAGCACTTGACTTTTTGGGAGGTTTCAAGTATCTGCATGTAAAACTTTTGCTTTAGAGGAGGTGGAATTATGACAAAGAGGTATTGGAGAAGTTTGGCGCTTTTTTTGGTGATTCCCGGTTTGATTTTTGCAGCTTCCTGTGCCAAGAAAGCAGTGGTGTCTGAGCCTGTTGTGACTCCTGCAGTAGATGAGGATGCCGAGGCAAAACGTCGGGCGGCAGAAGAAGCCCAGGCAGCACAGAGGGCCCTTGAAGAGCAGCGGCTGGAAGAGCAGCGGATGAGGGAAGAAGCCATGGCGCGCGAAGAATTGGCTGAGAAGGAAAGATTCCTGAATGAAGACATCCACTTTGAGTTTGATAAGTCGGCGCTGCTTCCTGAGGCGAAGGAAATTCTCAGAGACAAGGGAGAATGGCTTGGGGCACACCCTGACGTTTCGGTTATTGTCGAAGGTCATTGTGACGATCGCGGGACCAACGAGTACAATTTGGCGCTCGGGGATCGACGTGCTCGGAGTGTCACAAGTTTTCTGTCAGACATGGGGATCGCGCCGGGACGCCTAACAACAATCAGTTATGGCGAGGAAAGACCTCTTGATCCTGAACAAAATGAAGAAGCATGGGCCATGAACAGACGGGCCCACTTTGTAATAGAATAAAAGACCATCATTATCATCATCGGTGGCTTCCACTAATCCCCTGAACAGGATTTAGTGGAAGCACCGCTCTTCAACCTCAGTGTTTGTCGGGTTGACTCAATGAGACCTTTGAAAAACGCGACATTTTTTTGTCAGGCAAGGAAGGCAAAAATTTTAACCGTAGGAATACATTATGTATTTCGAGGATTAAAATTCAAAGCCTGACGCCGCATCACGAAAAAATGACAGTTTTGCAAAGGTCTCTCAATAAACCCAATGAACTCAGTAGATACCCACGGGCTTACGCCCGTGGTCCTCTGCCAATTGTTGATAGATTTACAAGTCCTTCAGGTTGTCTATTAACAGCCTGCAAGTTAGAACCTGCAAGCGGTCCAAATCATATGTATGAAAACATAGCGGCATCGTTGGTAGTCCTTGTAATGACTGTGGTGATGTCATTGAGCGGTTGTGCCCTCCAAAAGGATCTGGTAGCGCTCGATGACGAGGTCATAGCCTTTGAGCAAAAAAGCGAAGCAGACATGGCATTGCTTCGGTCTAAAGTGAAGCATTATCACGAGGATCAATTGAAATCCGACCAGGATTCTCGAAACAGGCACGCAGAACTGCGTGCGCTAATAAACGACCTCAGAGACGAAATGAGTCAGCTTCGTGGAGGGGTGGAAAAAGGCCAATATGATACCCAGAAAAAGATGGAGGGCCTGGCTGAGACCCACCAAAAAAACCTGGAGAAGTCTCTCCAAAACAATCATGATCGGATTGTTAGAATAGAACAATATCTGGGGATGGAGCCTTCAGAAAAACTTGGTGCTCCGGGTATAGACCAAGATAAGGGTAAAAAGGAAAAACTGGAAGCACAGGAAACCTCTGAAGGTCTATATGCTAAGGCCAAACAATCCTTTGACAAGGGCGAGTACGAGAATGCCCGGGAACTGTTTCGGTCCTTTTTGAAACAGTTCCCGAAGTCCAAAAAAGGTGACAACGCACAGTTTTGGCTTGGTGAGATTTACTATCGCGAGAAGTGGTACGAAAAGGCCATATTAGAATATCAAAAGGTCATTGAAGGCTATCCCAAAGGGAACAAAACCCCCAGTGCTCTGCTTAAGCAAGGGTTTGCCTTTCTTAATCTTGACGATAAAGCCAATGCCCGACTCATCTTGAAGGAATTGATTCGAAAGTACCCGGATTCCAACGAGGCAAATATCGCTAAAAATAAGTTGAAGACTCTAAAATGATCAACAAGGCCGAAACCCGCGTTTGAAACCAGTACTTCAGGAGACGTTTGCAAAGCGTTCAATTTTATCCAAGGTCAAGGAAGATGGGTTCGGAAAAAGGAAGGTTTTGCAAAGGTCTCTTAAGGTCATCGGAGTCGATCCTGGCTTAGCTGATACAGGTTTTGGGATAGTCCAGGGGTCTGGCCCCAGGATTAGAGACTATGCCTTCGGCACGATCCGCACCTCAAAGACCGAGACTTTATCCAACAGGCTTCACCATATCTTTTCTGAGCTTTGTTCCATTCTGAATTCCGAAAAACCCGACCTGATGGTCATTGAAGATATCTTTTCTCTCAAGCAATATCCCAAATCGAGTATTGCTCTCGGTAAGGTTTGCGGTGTTATACTTCTTGCAGGCTCTCAGCGTGGAATACAGGCCGTGGAACTGCCTACAAAGGAAGTCAAACGCATACTGACGGGAAACGGAAATGCCAACAAGGATCAAGTGGAGAGGGCGGTAAGGCATTTTTTGAAAAGAGACATATCCATTACTCCGTCGCACGCTTCAGACGCCATAGCCTTAGCCCTGGTAGGCTTTTTTAGACATCCGTAATCGTAGGAGCAGGACATGATCGGCTATCTGGAAGGCAAGCTGCTAAAAAAAGAACCGGATCGTATCTTGCTGTTAGCCAACCAGGTTGGTTACGAAATACTACTGCCGGCAATTGTAAGAGAGTCCTTTGATTCCAAAAAGACTGGTGAAGAGGTTGCCCTATACATTTACTACCATCAAACCGAGCGTCAGCCCAAGCCGACTCTTATAGGTTTCAACCTGGAGGTGGAACGGGAGTTCTTCCGTTACTTCATATCAGTGGAAGATATTGGACCTATGAAGGCGGTTCAGGCCCTTACGGAACCGGTTCGAGAGATTGCCAGGGCTATAGAGTCCAGGGATGCGCCCTATTTGAAGCAACTAAAAGGGATTGGGAACCGAACAGCACAGAAGATCTTGGCAACCTTGGAGGGCAAGATGGCCAAGTTTGCCTTAATCCGAAAGGTTGAAGAACCGACTGAAACTGCACCATCTGAAGATTTTGTGGAACAGGTCCAGGGGGTGCTGGTAAAGCAGTTGGGCCACAAGATGAAAGAAGCTAGGGGGCTGATAGCTGCCGCCTTGAAAAAAAATAGCAGTATTACTACGGCAGAAGAACTTTTTGAAGAGGTCTATCGCGGGGAAGTAAGCTAATGGGAAATCAGAGTCCGCAAGAAGGTAAGGCAGCTGGAGAGGACAGCGTTGCACTGCTTTCCAACAAGGCCGATCCTGCCGAGGAAACATCACATTTCATAAGCCTCAGGCCTAAGAGTTTGAAGGACTATATCGGTCAGGCCGAGGTGGTAGAAGCCCTCAGTATTGCCATTGAGGCTGCACGCCAACGGAAAGAGCCAC
The DNA here is from genome assembly GCA_030668505.1 of Desulfobacterales bacterium. Lineage (GTDB taxonomy): Bacteria > Desulfobacterota > Desulfobacteria > Desulfobacterales. The sequence continues at coordinate 4,185 of DAOUTV010000119.1, forward strand.
TGGATCACATCCTGTTTCATGCCCCCCCCGGCCTGGGCAAGACAACCCTTGCCCACATTATTGCTGGAGAAATGGGTGTTAACATGACAGTGACCAGTGGCCCGGCTCTGGAAAAGGGGGGCGATCTGTTAGGCATACTGACCCATCTGGAAGAAGGGGACATACTCTTCATCGATGAGATCCACCGGCTTCCGAAAGTGGTTGAGGAGTTTCTCTATCCCGCTATGGAAGATTTTGCGGTGGATTTTATCTTTGATAAGGGCGTTCATGCCAGAAGTCACCGATACCGGCTGGCATGCTTTGTCCTGGTGGGTGCCACAACCCGTGCAGGGTTGCTCTCAGCTCCACTGCGTGAACGTTTTGGCATATTTAGGAGCCTCGGTTTTTACTCTGATAAAGAGCTGGTTCAAGTTGCAAAGCGTTCGGCTGTTCTTTTGAATGTTGAAACCGACACAGATGGCGCTTACGAGATTGCACGCCGCTCTCGGGGTACCCCCAGGATTGTGAACCGGCTCTTGAAGCGGGTGAGGGACTTTGCCCAGGTCAGAGGCGACGGGATCATCCGCAAAGACACAGTCTGTAAGGCATTGGAGCTTGAGGGGGTTGATGACAAGGGCCTGACAGTGCTGGACAGGAAATACTTGAAAACCATTATCGACTTCTACAATGGAGGACCTGTGGGCATCGAGGCCATCGCGGCCACCTTGCAAGAAGAGTCCGACACCCTGGTGGATGTTGTAGAGCCGTATCTGCTAAAGATTGGGTTTGTCAACCGCACCTCCTCCGGCCGCAAGGTCACAGAAGAAGCATACCGTCATTTTGGTTTGCCAATCCAACAAGGGCTATTTAGATAGAGTCTTGCACCCCCCTGTCAGAAGGGCAGGTGATTCCAGGGGGTATTTTTTCTCTCACAGAAGAGCAGGTTAGAGGACCGTCCGCTTGGGGCGGACTTGAGGATCGCTACGCTTGAGGCAGAACATTTTTGGCTTTTGCCTCAAGTGAAACGCGCCTTGAGCGAAGCGGTCCTCGAACGAAGTGCACTGCACACATTACCCCTATCTCAAGGCTGTCTTAAATGAACGAAAACATCCCTGTTATAACTTTGCTGACCGACTTTGGACTTCAGGATGAGTACGTTGGTGTAATGAAGGGAGCCATCCTGTCCATAAACCCCAGGGTTCATATCGTCGACCTCATCCACAACATTACCAGGCATGACGTTAAACAGGCAGCCCTGTCACTAAACGCCTCCTTCAGGTATTTTCCAAAAGGTTCCATTCACGTAGTTGTCGTAGACCCCGGTGTTGGTGGAAAGAGAAAAATCATCTGTCTACAACAGGAAGGTCATTTCTTTGTGGCACCTGACAATGGCGTCTTGACCATGGTCATCCAGGATGAAAAGGTGGAGAGAATCTGTACGATAACCAACCGGAAGTATTTTCTGAAGCCGACAAGCCACACGTTTCACGGCCGTGATATATTTGCCCCAGCAGCAGCTCACCTATCAAAGGGCGTTGATATGCTACGGCTCGGACAAGAGGTTGCACTCTCGGATGTTACCAGACTCGAGATTCCGGAAGCCCTTGTCTCTGCCACTGATGAACTGGTTGGCACTGTCATAGCAATTGATCATTTCGGAAACCTGATTACAAATATCAGTCAGGTAACCCTTGAAAGGTTTAAAGATAATGCGAGTCTAAAAGAAGTTGTGATCAGAATGGGAAGGCATAAGATTCGCGGGGTGTCAAAGTCTTATGGCAGTGCGAAGACCGGCTGTCCGGTGGCCACCTTTGGAAGCCGTAATCTCCTTGAGATCTCTTTGAACCAGGGCGATGCCCGCTCCTATTTTAAAGCCAGCATCGGTCAAACCGTAAGACTCGAGCTATCAAGATGAAGTGTCCTTTAATACCTTAGAAGCCATTTCAAAACCCCATCTAGCGCCCGATGGCTGTGTTGAGGGCCTCTTCAAAATGCTCA
>DAOUTV010000137.1 GCA_030668505.1 Desulfobacterales bacterium
ACCATTTCATGGGGGGGCATTTTTGAATCGGTTTCATAAAAGAAGCGAGCATCCTCAAGCCTGGCCCGAATGACCCGCTCGTGCCCGGAGGTGACTACGGACATATCTTCGGCAGGTGTGTTGTTCACCGCAATAAAACAGGGCAACAATTGATGATTTGAACTCACCACGGCAAAGTATTTCTGGTGCTCCCTCATAGCAGTAATCAGGACTTCACGGGGAAGCTTGAGAAAAGCGTCATCAAAGGTTCCGGCAGACACGGCCGGGTACTCTACCAGATGGGTAACTGTGTCGAGTAGCCCTTCATCAGAGATTACCTTACCGCCAAGCTTGCGTGCGGCTTTGGTTATTTCTTCCCGGATCATATTTTTTCGTTCTGCAATGTCTACCACAACAAAGGCCGATTGCAGGGTAGCCACATATTCGGAATAATCGGAAATGGCAACAGGGCGTGGATGCATGAAGCGATGGCCAACAGTGCGCCTGCCGGTCTTAATGTTTTCCAGCTTGAATGGAATGATCCTATCTCCGAAAATAGCCAGGATCGAATGAATAGGTCTGGCAAAGGTAAGGCTGAGGTCCGCCCACCGCATCGACTTGGGAAATGGAATAGAGGTAATTACTTCCGGGATGATGGTTTGAAGGAGTTTCCAGGATGCCAGCCCTCGTTCAAGTTTATTAACACAGACATATTCCCCTTTGGCTGTGGCCTTGATGCTCAAGCGTTTAACTGAAACTCCCTGACTCTTTGCGAAGCCTTCAGCTGCCCTCGTGGGCTGTCCTTCACCGTTAAAGGCTACTGCCTTAGGGGGGCCTATGACCTCTCTTGTGATAGAGGATTGTTGCTCAGCCACGTCTGGAATCATGAGCGCCAAGCGCCTCGGGGTTCCAAAGGTCTTTCCGCCTCCGGCGGATTCAATGCGGGCCCGTGACAGTTTCTGGCCCATAAGGGTTTCCATGGCCTCAAGGGCCGGTACAATATATCCTGCGGGTATTTCTTCTGTTACAATTTCCACCAATAACGTTTTAGGCATCCTAATTTATCCTAACCCGGACAAGCCGGAAAATACGAAATACGAATATCGAAATTCGAAACAATGACCGAATCTCCATAAAGCTCAAATGACCAAAACAAAAAAAATCGTATTCCAGATAGAACTGTTTTGAACATTCGGAAATTCGAGTTTTGAATTTGTTTAGGATTTCGATATTCGATATTCGGATTTATTTTCTGTTTATTTTCTGCCAGAAAAAACACGAATAATAGATTAAACACCTAAAATGAATGTCATGAGAATCAGATCTCTTCAGGATTTGGAAGATATAAGGAAAAAGGCTTTACCCGGCTTATACCATCCTAAGGGCATAAAAGTGAACTTCGGAATGGCTTCCTGTGGGATCGCGGCAGGCGCAAGAAAGGCCTTGCAAAGAGCTCAAGAAGAATGGCCGCCTGGCAGCAACGGGCTGCATTTGGCCCAAACCGGCTGCCTGGGGTTGTGCCAGGAAGAACCGCTGGTGGAAATACTGGAGCCTGGCGCCCCTCGAATAGTCTACAAACATATCACCCAAGAAGAAATCATCGATCTTATCAAGGCCCGACTTGAGAGGGATCTCAAGGAGAAATGGGCCTTGGGGCAGTTCAAGGATCCCCGTTCTGTTTTAGAGCTAGATACTCCAAATCCTATATCTGAAAGTGATTTGGCCAAGAACATCCCGATTCTGGAAGAAATCCCCTTCTATGGCAAACAGCAGAAGGTGGCACTCAGGAATTGCGGCTATCTGGATCCTGACAATATTGAGGAATACATAGTAAGGGGCGGTTTTTTCGCCTTGCACAGGTGCCTTACCGAAGTGGAGTCGCCTGAGATAATCGAAACCATCAAGGCCTCTGGGCTGCGAGGTCGCGGAGGAGGCGGATTTCCCACAGGGATCAAGTGGGAAAGCTGTCGCAAGGCCCATGGGGAGCAAAAATACGTGATGTGTAATGCCGATGAGGGAGACCCAGGGGCTTACATGGACAGAAGCATCCTTGAAGGTGATCCTTTCAGTATCATTGAGGGGATGGTCATAGGGGCGTACGCCATCGGCTCTCATGAGGGGTACATATATGTGAGAGGCGAATATCCTCTTGCCGTCAAGCGGTTGATTGGAGCTATTAAGACCGCTGAGGATTATGGGCTCCTGGGCCAGGATATCATGGGTTCAGGGTTCGGTTTTTCTATAAAGATCAGCACGGGGGCCGGGGCGTTTGTCTGCGGAGAATCCACGGCTCTCATGTCATCACTGGAAGGCAAAGTCGGAAGGCCGCGTGCCAAATATGTACACACTGTGGAAAAGGGATTTCGGGACAGCCCCTCCGCCTTGAACAATGTGGAAACATGGGCCAATGTACCGGTCATCATAGCCAAGGGTGCAGACTGGTATGCGAGCCTGGGAACGGAACGAAGCAAAGGAACAAAGGTCTTCTCTTTGGTTGGAAAGGTCCGCAACAGTGGCCTTGTGGAAGTCCCCATGGGAACTACTCTTCGGGAGATCATTTTTGAAATCGGAAACGGGACCATGGGCGGCCGAACATTCAAAGCAGTACAGACAGGTGGGCCTTCTGGAGGGTGCATTCCGGAAGGCCTTATCGACACACCTGTTGACTATGAACAGTTGACAAAGCTGGGTTCCATTATGGGGTCTGGCGGCATGATTGTAATGGACCAAGACACGTGCATGGTCAATTTGGCCCGATACTTCATGGAGTTTCTTGTTGAGGAGTCTTGCGGCCAATGTGTGCCATGTCGGGAAGGCCTAAAACGGCTGCTCCAGATCCTGACTGACATCTGTGAAGGGAACGGCTGTGAGGAAGACATAGAGCTATTAAAAGAACTTTCTGCGACTTTGAGAGATTTTTCGCTGTGTGGCCTGGGTAAAACAGCGCCGAACCCCGTTATGTCAACGCTCAGGTATTTTCGGGAAGAATATGAAGCTCACATCCTGGATCGCCAGTGCCCGGCCTTAGTGTGTACGGGTCTTGTCCCGGCTCCGTGCCAGATGGCTTGCCCGGCGGGGATTGACATTCCGAGCTATGTGGCCCTCATCGGCCATGGCCGGTACAAGGAAGCTCTGGAACTCATCCGCGAAGATAATCCCTTCCCATGGGTTTGCGGCCTGGTATGCATACACCCTTGCGAAAATGCATGCCGCAGGGGCGAGGTTGATACACCTATTTCTATCAGGGACTTGAAGGGATTTGTGGCTGAGACGGCAACTAAGACGGCAGGCTACGAGAAAAAGCCGGTGGCTTCTCCTAAGGAGGAAAAGGTGGCAATCATCGGGTCAGGACCGGCAGGTCTCACTGCAGCCTACTACCTGGCACGAGAAGGGTATCTGGTGACGATTTTCGAAGCGGGGCCTGTGCCTGGGGGCCTGTTGCGTGTGGGGATACCTGAATATCGCCTTCCAAAACACATCGTTGAGGCTGAGGTCGAATCGATCAAGGCCCTTGGTGTTGAGATCAAAACAAATACCACCATTGGGAAAGATGTCACAATAGATGACCTGCGAAGGCAGGGGTTTGCGGCCTTTTTTCTCGGCATCGGGGCGCATAAGGGATTTCGACTGAACATTGAAGGGGAGTCTGACTTTGATGGCGTTATAGACTGCATTAACTTTCTGAAAAAGGTGAATCTGGCCGAGGAAGTCAACCTTGGACAGCGGGTGGTCGTTGTGGGGGGTGGCCACTCTGCTATGGATGCGGCCAGGACTTGCATACGTCTTGGGGTCCCTGAAGTAAACCTCGTGTATCGCCGGTCAAAAGAGGAAATGCCGGCCGGCGAGGAAGAGATCCAAATCACCCGGGAAGAAGGCGTGAAGATTCACTTCCTGACAATTCCCAAGCGTGTTAAGGGAGGCGACGGCAAGGTGACCCATTTGGAATGTATAAAGGCCGAATTGGGAAAGCAGGATGAAAGCGGCAGGCGACGGCCCGTGCCGGTTAAGGGTACAGAGTTAGACCTTGAGGCCGATACTATTATTTTAGCTATTGGTCAGAGTGTTGACCTGGGGCCGATCATAGAGGCCCAGGAAATCGGGGTAACCCCTCGAAGTACGTTTCGGGTTGGTCCAAAAACCCTCAGGACCGACATGCCTGACGTATTTGCCGGCGGAGATTGTGTGACGGGTCCTGCCAGTGTGATCGAGGCGATTGCGGCAGGCAAAAGGGCGGCCAGATCGATTCACCGGTTCCTACGAGGAGAATCATCACTGGAAGAAAAAATGTATCATCCTGTGAAACGGATGAAGGTTGAAGAGATGGAAGTTGCGGAAGAAGAGAAAGAGGCCCTAAAGCGACCTGACATGCCCATGTTGCCGGTAGAAAAACGAAAGACCACCTTTGAGAAAGCCGAACTAGGACTCGCCGAAGAGATGGCCCAGAACGAGGCCAAGCGTTGCCTCCGCTGCGATCTTCACGGATAATCAACTGTCCGCCTTAAATTCTTACACCTTTCATATAGGGCGGTAGTTCCATAGCCTCCCAGCTTCCAGCCAGTTAAAAGAAATCCTCAAGCCCATTCGTCTTGCAGTTTTGCCTCGATCAAATCCGCAATCCATTCTGCCGCCAGAAATCATCCGGTCATAGACGAATCCCCAGGATTCTTCAATTTTTCATCCCGCCATTAATCCCAAATCAAGGTTCGACCCCACACCGTCAAGCTCATGATCTGTTCGCCTCCTCTGTGAAAACGTCAACGTGGCACTTGTTTTCCTCGTAATATTGGCTGGTTAGGAATATGGGGAATACGAACCTTAGAGCAGGCGTATTGTAAAAAAATGGCAATTTCAATGAATTAGATTCCATTTCTTACTTTAATTTTCCTTCAAGTTCCAGTACTGAGTGAAATCGTATAGTTTGAACCGCAAGAGCGAGCACATTTTCCATTTCAGTTTATCCTTGTCTATCCGGATTTATCGGGACTGTGGGAAACTTACAAATGCGGTTATCAGAATTTGAGATGAATAGATGCTCTTACTCAGCCAAAGGGATTCTCCTGGGACTCTTTGTAGCTCAGGCTCTATTCACAATACAGGTTTATGTCTCCAATGCCGACCTGTATCGGAAGCTTACGTCTATAAGAAATGCAGGTTTTCTTGCAACACCTAACCAACAGATCGTACATAATTTGCAAGACTTTGGCCCGGCGTTTTTTGGAGGTCTTTTTTTTGCTCTAACTGCAGGCGCCGGCCTCTGTTTCCTTTCCTTTGCTGCGGCCTGGATATGGGACCGTATTTTTATCCGAAACAAATTTTTTCTTATTCCGTTTTTTCTGCTGTGGGCAGGATGTCTTGTGGGTGTGAACAGCCAGGGCTTTTGCCCAATGGTATTTTCCTTTTTCCTTGCCGTTCCCCCTGTCGTCTTTATATCCACTTTGAAGTTGATGCCCGTGCAACGTGAAAAAAAGGTTTGGTTGTATAGAATAGTTCACTTCATTCCCATCCCCTTGCTAGCGCTTCTATGGACATCTCAAATGGGCAGCCACATTTTTCTGGACATCAGAGACAACCTCCTTTTATCCAATCCTTTTGGGAGAAAGATCAATGATTTTTACTATGAATATACCCTCTATCCTGCAGAAGTCTTTAAGTCTTTGGACCAGAAGATTCTTAAGACCTGTAGCCTTGAACTGATTAGGGAAGAGTCCATTGTCCCGACTTTGGAGAAGGAGTTGCTCAATCATGACTACCTTAACGTAGGCGAGCATGAAGCGGCCGACCTTAAGGTAGCGC
>DAOUTV010000278.1 GCA_030668505.1 Desulfobacterales bacterium
AGGGGTATGCGATCATAATGTCCGCAGATGATACCACAACACAGCTTTTACAAGAGCTTTCAGATGCAAAAGCCTGGCCGGCACGGTTCAAAGGGCTGCTTGACGGCGGCTCAGATGTGAGTCATGACATAAGAGAAGCTGAAATAAAAATTGAGGGGCTTGAAAAACGGGCAAAGGAGGCCATGAAAAGACTCGGGTGCGTAAGTCCGCAAACCCGCACGATTTACCACGGCATGGCCGACATGCTGATTAGCTGGAACGCCTTCAAGGATAACTTGTGATAAGCATGATACAGTCAAACACAGGGAGGGGAAAAAGGAGGTAGTCATGCCCTACATCCCCAAAATTCTCATAGTTGATGATGAACCCCGCATGTGTAATAGCCTGAATGCGTTGTTAAGCGGCCGGGGCTATGAAATACATATAAGCAATAGTGGTAAGGAAGCTATAGAATGTATGTCCAAGAACAACTTCGATCTTGTCCTTTTGGACATGGTTATGCCGGACATGGACGGCGGCCAGATCATGGACCACATAGGAACTCAGAGTCCGGAGACCTTAACCATTGTTATTACAGGCTATGTTTCCACAGAATCAGCCCTATCTGCGCTGAGGCACAGGGCCCACGATTATCTCAGAAAGCCGTTTGGGGAAGAGGAACTTTTAAAGGCAGTAGAAAATGCCCTTGAGCAAAAAAAATTGGGCAGTGAGCACAAACGAGCGGAGGAGGAGCTACGGGAAACCGCTCGCCGGCTGAAAGTTGCTCATGACCAATCCCTCATCTATGCACAGGAACTCAAAGAAGAAATGATGGAACGTAAGCGGGCATGGGAAGCACTGACTCGAGCGAAGGAGGATTGGGAAAACACATTTGATGCCATAACCGATATGGTTATGCTCCTAGACAATGAACACCAGATTCTTCGTATTAACAAGGCTGCGGCAAAGGCATTGAGTACCACACAAGATAAATTGATAGGCAAAAAATGTTATCAGGTGATTCACGAACAAGGCCGCCCACTAAGGGGATGTCCGTTGGTTCGCACCATGAAAACGTTAAGGCCACAGACCACAGAGATAACCGAACCTCATTTAGGCGGGACCTTTATATGCTCTACTTCCCCCATACTGGATCGTCAAGGGAAGCTGACAGGTTATACTCATACTCTAAAGGACATTACCAAATCTAAGCGCCTTGAAGCCCAATTTCAGCAGGCCCAGAAGATGGAAGCCATCGGCACCCTTGCCGGAGGCATAGCTCACGACTTCAACAACCTGCTCATGGGGGCTCAAGGCAACATATCTTTGATGCTTTTGGACATCGATTCCTCGCATCCACATTATGAACGGCTGAAAAACATTGAAAAGCAGATCCGAAGCGGGGCTAAACTAACCAGCCTCCTTCTGGGGTATGCCAGGAAGGGAAAATATGATGTCACCACCCTTAATCTGAACCAATTGGTGGAAGAGACCTCAGACACATTCGGTAGAACCAGAAAGGAGATTACGATTTATCGAGAGCTTGCCGAAGATTTATTCGCAATAGAGGCAGACCATGTACAGATTGAGCAGGTGCTTTTGAATCTGTTCATAAATGCTGCAGATGCCATGCCCGGAGGTGGGAATCTTATCCTGAAAACCATGAATGTCGACCACAATGATATGAGGGGCAAGCTGTATGATCCAATGCCGGGCAACTATGTCCTGTTAATGGTTACCGACACAGGCCTGGGTATGGACAAAGAAACCTTGGAGCGCATTTTTGATCCGTTCTTTACAACCAAGGAGATGGGCCGGGGCACCGGTCTTGGCTTGGCTTCTGTTTACGGTATCATAAAGGGTCATGGCGGATATGTTGATGTCGACTCCCAGGAAGAGCATGGGGCCACCTTTAGGATTTTTCTTCCTGCATCAGGGAAAAAGATTCGGGAACCTGTCAAGAGTGCTGATCGAGTCATTAAGGGCTCCGGAACAGTTCTGTTGGTAGACGATGAAGAGGTCATACTGGAAGTAAGCCAAGATTTGTTGAAGGCAATGGGCTATCGAGTACTTTTGGCAAAGGACGGAAAAGAGGCCCTTGAAATTTTCAAGAAAAATCAAGATGTCATAGACATTGTTGTTTTGGACATGGTTATGCCCAATATGGGTGGTGGTGAAGCATATGACAGCATGAAGGAGATCAAGCCGGATATAAAAGTATTGCTTTCAAGTGGCTTTAGTGTTGATGGTGAAGCTACCGAGATTTTGGAACGAGGATGTGATGGGTTTATTCAGAAACCGTTTACCATGAAAGAACTGTCCGCAAAGATAAGAGAGATTCTGGAAAAGAAATAGGCCCTATTTCTGCATTCTGAACACGTCATCCAAAATGGCAACTTTTGGACCTGTGCGGTTAGTGGATTCGTCGTCTTATCAATACCATCTAAATCCCCCCTAACCCCCCTTTTTCAAAGGGGGGAAACCACGTTTGGCTAAAAAGTCCCCCTTTATTAAAGGGGGACCCGCCTGCCAACGCCCCGCTTGCAGGGGGGCTACAATTCAGCCGTCGTGACGCTACTATGGCGAAGTCGGCTGCCGGCTTACACGGCAATGGCGGGCAGGTTTAGGGGAATTTTTCAAGTAACCGCACAGGTCCCAACTTTTCAGTAAAGAGAACGGATAGGCTAGGATGGATAGTACGTTGCGCAGGCGGATTCGGACTCCCAGGCGGTCACACTGCTTACCTTGATTTCCGGTGCTTGCAACAATGCGGATAGCTGTTCCGCCACATACCTTGCTATGTTTTCCGAAGAGGGGTTCTGGTCCTTGAAGGCCTCCAGATCGTTTAGGAACTTATGGTCTAAACGTGCCATGACGGAATTCACATGTTGTTTCAAAACCTTGAAATCGACCACAATGTCTGCCTCGTTCAAGACCTCTGAAGTGACACGGATCTCGATTTTCCAGTTGTGTCCATGTAGGTTTTCACATGCCCCGTGGAAGTTCTTGAGTTGATGGGCAGCAGAAAAGCTTGTTATGACCTTGAGTTCATACATGACAACACTACTCCGCCTCTTCTGTATATGGCTTTCCGCATTCACTGCAAAGGCCGTCTTCGTTAATGACCCCAATGCAGTTTCCGTCACTGCACA
>DAOUTV010000111.1 GCA_030668505.1 Desulfobacterales bacterium
ATACGGCTTGCTATCTGGGCAGTGATATTGAAGTACTCCTTCGCTGCTCTAAAGAGCACAGCAAACGGCAAGCTGATTCCACCAAAGGTAGATTTACAGACAATCTCCGACGACTTTGAAGTAGTTTTCAAGCAAATCGGCATCTATGTAATAATAGGATTCGCGTTTTTTAAGGTGGCGCAGATAGCGGGAATTTTTGTGGGGTTTTTATTCCTTGGCGTGGCAATTCTCTCTATCCCTTCAATGGTTATCGTCCTTGTGGCGACCAACAGCCTTTTGCATGCTATTAATCCCATGATCTTTGCCAGGATGGCGTGGAGGATCGGATGGGGATACCTTCTCATGTGCATTTTTCTGGCCTTATTGGGGGCCGCACCTGCTGTCCTCGGGCGATACATAATAGTTTTCCTGCCTGATATTTTGCACGGATTTCTTTTTACTATGGCTAAGAGCTTTTACACTATAATTTCCTATCATCTGATGGGGTATGTTATTTTCCAATATCACGAAGAGATAGGATATGAAGTTGACCTGGATGAGGAGGAAGTATCCTTAGACAAAACGACGTCCGAACGAAATGTAGAAAATGAACTGCTGAATAAAATCGATATTCTTGTCAAAGAAGGAAAACTCGATGAAGCAATATCTTTGATAAAAGATGAGACCGGGGGAGTTATTTCTGATCTGAATCTGGCTGAACGCTACTTCAATCTTCTCAAAATCAAGCAACTAACCCCAGAAATGTTGAAGCATGGTGAAGTATATTTGGAGCTTCTTGCAAAAGAAGATCAAAGGGATAAATTATGCGAAGTGTATTTAGAGTGTATATCAAAGAAGCCGGAACTCACAATCTCTTCTCCTACGACCTTTAAAGTGGCGAGCTGCCTGAATGAAGCAGGAAATCCAAAAGGAGCCATTGTAGCTTATAACAGATTTATCAAGGCGAATCCCAAAAACCCTTTGATTCCCAAGGCCTATTTTCTTGCGGCGAACGTGATCAATGAAAAACTGAAGAACCCGCGCAAGGCAATTGGGATACTCAAAGGTCTGATTAAAACATACCCGAATCACGAGATTGTCCCTTACGTGCAAAACTATATCAAACAAATGAGGTAGGCGTTCACGGGTTCAAAGGTTCAGGGGTTCAAGGTTTCATTCTCGTCCTTGGCCTGCGTTTGGGATGCGTATTTATGAGAAAAGCATCAGTTTCGTCAGGCCTAATCCAAAATTTAGAGCAAATCGGCAATTACTTGGGCAAATGAACGTTTTTAATCCCGCTCTTAGCGGGAAACGTTGAACCTTGAACCTATGAACGGTTACCAAATGAGCATATTTTAGTGTCTGAACAAAAACTAGGAATTACAAACCCTAACGTTGCATAAAATTTGAGTTCAAAACGGTATAGATTGGGTCAGTCCCGCTAAAGGCGGGATTGATCGTTTTCAAGGACGAAAGCGTATTGAACATACGGTGAGGTCTTGAAAATGGGCAATCGTTTCTTGATGGCCTGATATAGAGCGAGCGAAGTGTTTTTGGACCAAATATTTCTGTAACGTTAGGGTTTACATCTCTCTGCTTCGTTATATTGCAGGCGCGCCTGTTTTCCTCATCGAATTACCGATTTCTCCGTCGCCTCCAGCCGGGTAATCCTCATTCTCTCCCGGTCAAGCATCTCATCTGCCTGGGGCTTGATCTCGGTTCTCCAGTATTCGCTTTCATAGACTTCTTTGTAAAGCCGTTCGGCCTCCTCTTCACTTTCGAAGCGGCGTATCCAGACGTAAAGGTCAGGTTCGTCCACGGCCACAAAACTGCCGACGGCCACCATTCCTTTGGACATCTGGAATGGAATGATTTTCTCCTCCATCAATTTGACCCAACGCTCTCGCTTTTCGTCCTTGATTCGATACTCGCGAAGCTCAAAAAACATGTCTTTTACCTCCTGAAATTTCTTAAAGCACCCTTCACCGGTTTGCTTTTCTGTAACCTAAGGCATCGGTAGCAATGATCATTTTTTGGATGTTGGCAGACCCTTCAAGTATCTGGTAGAGTTTTGCTTCACGAAAAAGCCTTTCCACGGGATATTCACTGGAATAACCGTAGGCCCCAAGTATCCTAAGCGCACCGTCTGCCACCCTTGAGGCCACATCACATGAATAGTATTTGGCCATGACCGTCTCCAGGACATTACCATGATTTCCGGCATCCTTTTGCACCGCACATTTGTAAACCATTAAGCGGGCGGCCTCTGTTTCCACGATCATCCGGGCCAGCTCTTCCTGAACCATCTGGAATTTTCCTATTGGTCTGCCGAACTGTTCTCTTTCATTGGCATATTTCTTCGCCTCATCGATCAAACCATGGCTCACGCCCACAGCGCCAGCAGCGGCCGTCAACCTTGTATTGTTCAGCCCTGACATTACACACTCAAAACCCCTGCCCTCCTCCCCGCCAAGCAAATTTTCCTCTGGAACCTCAACATCATCAAAAAAAAGTTCTCCGGTCGGACACGCATTCCACCCCATTTTGGTAGCCGTCGGCCCTGTACTGACACCTCTGGAATGCATATCTACGATGAACCCTGACATGCCTTTATATTTTTTTGTGGGATCAGTGTATGCGTAAATCACTCCCACATCCGCCACTTGAGCATAGGTGATCCAATTCTTTGAACCTGTCAGGATATATTTATTGCCCTTTTTTACTGCCCTGGTCTTCATAGAACTAACATCTGATCCAGCGTTTGCTTCGGTAATTCCTATGCACCCCAAGTGCTCGGCGCTTACGAGCTTAGGAATATATTTCTTCTTCTGTTCGTCGGTTCCGAATTGGAAAACCTCTCTGGCCGTTCCCATGGTTTGCATGTTGAAGGCCGCACGGAGAGAGCCGCTAACCCTGGATATCTCTTCAGTCACCACTGTATGCGCTAAAAAACCAAGATTAGAGCCCCCATATTCCTCTGGGATGGGGCACCCAAAAAAACCTAATTCTCCCATCTTATTGATAATATCTCTTTGAAAAGTATGGTTCTCTTCATCTTCAGCTACCCTTGGTGTTATTTCATTCTGTGTAAATTTACGGGCCATTTCCTGGATGGCCTTAATCTCTTCACTGAGCTCGAAATCCATATTTGTCTCCTTTTCTACCCTTCCCCCTCCAGCATTCTATCACCTCTCAGACCAACTCAATCGAGACCGACTGCGACCTTACATTTATTACACCTCTTTGCACCTCTGAATAATTGTAACCGTTCACGGGTTCAAAGGTTCAGGGGTTCAAGGTTGCATTTTTGTCCCCGGAGTCCATTTTGGAGGCGTATTTATGTGAGTAGCGCCTGGCTTCGTCATTCCCAATCTGAAAATTGGCGGCGCATTGGCAATTATTTGGCAAAACCTGCATTTTTTACGAAAACTTCGGGTCTTCAATTTTATCCTTGTCCCTAACCCTCGTATCTGACTCCACAAGATAGAGTCACCTTTGTGATCAAACTGGCAGCTTTGGCTGCCAGAGGCGGCGCTGAACGTTGAACCCTGTCGAAGATCCCGTCTGAAGCGAAGCGGAAGCGGGGAACCTGTGAACGGTTATGAATAATTTGTGCCCACATTCAGGACAGATATATTTGCGCACAATCTCTTAACCCGAATGGATTGTCTGAATAGATTATTTTATTAGCGCTTGTATATTTTTCCAATTTTGAGTGAATGTCAATGCATAAGGCGGAAGGCGGAAGGCAGGTGTTGAATGGTGGAAGTTAGGTGCTTGGCACTGGGTGCTGGTTTCTGGAAAGACTGGGCGAGAATTTACGAGGCACTTATGTTTTTATGCGTTGTTTCTCTCACTTTTTTAAGTTTTATCTTTTTCAGACAACGCCGCTCGGTGCCTAACTTTCTCAATTACTGCCAAGTTCAACAATTTTTTTGATTCTCTCCATAATGATTGATCGCCGACCCTGGCTTGCATGATCGGGCAATAGGTGACCCGGCAATGCCTCCAGAAATAATTCATCTTCCAAAAACCCCTGCAATGATTTAATGATGAAATCCTTCAGTTCCGCTTCTGAGTTTTTGATATCCTCTAATATCTCGACGCGTCCGTTAATGAAGTTGATGATGTCCTCCATATCATGGCTTGCGAGATAATCTCCTCTTCCGCGACCAAAGAATGCATCGAGCTTCGTCCCTAAAAAATATGGAGCCGTGACGATTTGAATTTCCAAATTTGGTTCTAATTCAATTGTTACTGAATTTTTTATTGCCGGCAGATACCATCTATTCGAGAAACCGAGGATATTCTCATCTGTCGGCATTACATCAACAATAACGTCGTTGATGTACCAGCGACAAATCGGATCATCTTTTTGCATTTTCTGGAAAAAGCCTAATTCTCTTAGCGTTTTTTCCAGCCGATGATAGTCCGCTCTCGAAGCAACTTCGACAATTATATCGACATCTTTTGTTGTTCTTATTTCAGGTTCTGCTTTGTCTGTTATATGGAAACCTGTTGCAGATCCACCAAGAAAAACCACTTTATGCCTGAGCGGGCCAAGCCTTTCGGCAACTTGCTTTATCATCTCTGCGTGAATCGAATGTTGCTTCATGTTTTTTACATTACGAAATCCTTGATTGGATCTCTTTTATGGCAATTTTTCTTTCACGAGCCCTTCCATCGCGGATGGCATCGACGAGAGCAAGTAATTCATAGAGTTTTGGATCGACTTTACAGGCATGGGGAACCGAGCTGTAGAGAGGGGAAAATTCATAACCACGCACTTGCCCTTCCAGGTCGGGCCAAACCGGCGGCGGCTCATCGGGTTGCGTGATAACCTCTCTTAAAGGCTGGGCAGCATAACTTGTTGGTATTCCTCGAGTAATACCACCGCGATCAGGAGGGTACGCATATTTAACACCATGTATTAAGAATTCGAGTAAATTGCTTTTAATAGGAATTTTTCTGTGCATGTCCATTAGTCTGGCAGCAACGGCGCGCTTGACTCCGGCATGCACTTCAGAGGCACTCATATACAGCTCATGTGATAGCGCCGGATAAGACCACTCAGAGCCATCCCAGACTACCAGCTTTAACATAATAAAGATATCTTGTGGTTTTAATATCATGGGCTTATTCTATTCCCGAATCGCGAATTACGCAAGGATTATTTTTCAACTTTGTCATTTTAGGGAGAGTTTGTGACCAACTCCTTTTTTCTTGTATAGATTATTTTATTAGCCATTGTATATTTTTCCAATTTTGAGTGAATGTCAATGCATATGACTGAAGGCAGGTACAAGGAGGCTGTCCGAGAATGGCTATTTTTCCCAATCTCTACGTCAGACTCAAATTATAATCCTCGAAATACTTCAATGTATTCCTGCGGTTAAAATTTTCGCCTTCCTTGATCTTGGAAAAAATTTCTCATTCTCAGACACCCTCCTAGGTGACATTCCCTCGGTTATGTTCTCATTTGAAATTGACACGCCCGTGTCTTTCCCCTATATTCTTTCCCAGAAAATAATTATCAGCTATTCTTAGGCTACTATGGTTGATGGAGAAGGATGCAGCACTTGCCATAAAAAAGGAGATAAATGATGAAGGTGGATGAGAACCGGTTATTCCTCGAAGACCTCGGGGAAATCGTGATGTCGCGCGGTGGGAAGAACATATGGCTGATAAAGGGGATCACACAGCACGAGGCCTTTCGAGACAGGTGTCTCCCGGAGAAAATTTATGTGGTCGATTTTCCCGGCAGAGGTCCCGGCCAGGAATTCCTACTCAGCCGTCAGGCCTGCGGGGCAGAGAAGTTTTTGATGATCAAGGAAATCGGCCATGACATGATCCGCCTTTTCGAGCGTATGTTCGAAGGAAAGGTTGCCCAGTTTGTCATTCTCTGGGGGGGACGTCCCCTCGATCTACTTGACGCCAATCCACCGCTTCATCGGATCGGGCTCCTTGACACCACTTACATAAAGCTCACCCGGGTGGAACACGAGGCGGCCTTTCGCGGGTGGGACATCGTTGAGAGTTCCTTTGTGGGCGAATGGTGGAAAGACGAAACCTGGATCATAATGGAAGAGTGCATCGCCTCGGGCCAGACGGTGGCACATTTCACGGAGGAGGCTGTCCAGTTCCACCGTCCCAAGCGGATCTTCCTGTTCCCTGTTTGCGCCAGTCTCGAGGGACTGGAGGGGATCTGCCGCATATGCATGGAAAACGATATCGAACTCATCCCCGTCTTCAACGGCGCGCTCATAGAAGTGGCAAAGGAGGGTGTGTCAAAGCCTTTCACCGACCTGGGTCTTCAGCCCCGCACC
>DAOUTV010000208.1 GCA_030668505.1 Desulfobacterales bacterium
ATTGTGTTTATCGACCAGTTGATTCACCTTCAAAGGCTCGTTTAGAGGGCCTGATAAAGGACATTAGCCTAAGCGGAATGGGGCTGGACGTCAGGACAAAAAACGCGCTAAAGTTTTCTCATAAGCCCGGGGCTAAATTCCACCTGGAAACGGTGCTCCCAAACGGTAAAGAGATTGATTTCACTGCTAAAATTGTTTCAGTGATAGATGATAGGACCCCCGGAAAACTTTTCCTGGGAATGACTTTTGATGAATTAGCAGACGGGGCAAGGAAGAGTCTTGGGTTTTTCCTTATGCCTACTTAAAGGGGACCATAGAACATGACCATTGATGGGTTGGTATACGGGTACGTAGCGAGTGAAGAGACTTACCAGGATAAGGCGGTTATTATCGAAGAGGGGGGCAAGGGCGACTGGGTCTATGTGATTCTGAAAGGGAGCGCAAAGGTAAGGAAAAGGACACGCAAGGGAGTTGTGACCCTTGATACCTTCAGGGAAGGGGATATCTTTGGAGAAATGGTCTTGCTGGAAACCGGTCAAGAGCTAAGGAGTGCATCAGTTGTGGCGGCAGATGGTCCCGTACAGTTGGGTGTGCTGGACTCTGAACGATTGGTAAAGGATTATGGTACATTGTCGCCACAGCTCAGGGCACTTATGAGGTCCCTGATCCGAAGGCTCAAAAAAACGACCGATATCGTGTGTAACGCGGTTGTTGAAAATGCAGAGCGAGTGCATCCCCTGAAGCTTGATCAGGTGCTGGCGAGCGAACCAGATAAAGTATAAGGAACTAATCCGGATAAACCGGTTCACAGGTCTCTTCTGGCCGCTTCCAACTGACCCTGACAATGCTCCCATTTTAGGAGTGACGACTCCAGTTTTTTTTTGACATCATTATATTCATTGATCAAGGGTACGCTCTTTTTCGTATCCTTAAAAACTTTCGGGTCGGCAAGCCTCTTGCCCAGGTCTTTTTCTCGTAATTCAAGTTCAGCAATCATCCCTTCCAGTTGTTCCAATTCAGCCAATATGGGCTTTAGTGTGTTATGGGTCAACCTGCGCTTTTCTGCTCTTTTCCTTTTTTGCTCCTGCCGGTTCTTTCTTGTATTCGGGGAGCTCTGAACCTGATTTTCATCTTGTAATCCATCTTGAACTAAGTCATGTTCCAATTCCATTCGAGTGAGGTGATCATAGTATTCGTCAAGATTGCCTGGGTATTCTACAATTCCCCCTTCTCTAATGTCCCATATCTTTGTGGCCAGCCTGTTGATGAAGGACTGGTTGTGGGAAACGAACAGCAGTGTCCCATTGTAGTCTTTAAGTGCATCAATCAGTGTTTCGGAAGATGAGATATCCAGATGGTTGGTAGGCTCATCCATCACCATGAAATTTCCAGGCTTGACAAGGAGCTTTGCAAGCGCAACACGCGCCCTTTCACCACCCGAAAGAATAGCGATTGTCTTGTCAACATCATTTCCTGAAAAAAGAAAGGCACTGCAAGCACCTCTGACAAAACCTATGGTCGCATGGGGAACAACCTGGTAGACTTCTTGTATAACTGTTTTTTGTGAGTCTAACATTTCCGAGTGATGCTGAGCAAAATAACCCATGCGAACCCCGTGCCCCAGCTCGATTGTGCCCTCATCGGGTTTAATTTCTCCGGCCACCATTCTGAGCAAGGTGGTTTTGCCGCATCCATTCGGCCCGATAACCGCTATTCTTTCTCCTTTCAGTACAGTCCGGGTGAGACGCTCATATAAGGTCTTTTCATCGAACCCTTTTGATACTCCATTGATTGACAATACATCTCTTCCACTTCGAGACACGTCAGGGAAAGAGAAATGAACGGTTTTTTCTTTGCGGTGCGTTTCAACCAACCGTATCTTTTTTGCCAATTTAATCTTGCTCTGCGCTTGCCTTGCCTTGGATGCCTTGGCACGAAATCTTTCTATGAATTTATGGGCCTCCTTGATTTTCTGCTCCTGCTTTCGAGCTGTTGCCTCCAGGGATTTCCCCCTTTCCTCACGTGCTTTCAGGTAGAAATCATAGTTCCCGCTGTAAAATATCATCCCTTCCGGTTCGAAGCTGACAATGCGATGGATTTGCCGGTTGAGAAAGTCCCTGTCATGGGACACAAGGATCATGGCCCCCCTGAAATCGACCAAAAATTGTTCTAACCATCGAACGGATGGGATATCAAGGTTGTTGGTCGGTTCATCCAGGAGGAGTAAATCAGGTTTCTGGTATAGCAGGCTGGCCAGGGCAGCCCTCATTTTCCAGCCACCACTCAGGGAAGAGATGGGACGGTCAAATTCCGTTTCTTTGAAACCGAGGCCTGAGAAAATTTTTTCAGCTTCATGACGCGGAAACTGTTGTTCAAGGCCGTCTATTTTATGGTGGATCTCAGCTATCTTTTCGGCCAGTCTGGTCTGTTCCTGTTTCTCTGTCGCTGCTTTCAGTGACTGCGCTGCCTTTCTCAGCTTGTTTTTTAAGGGTACCCGCCCTGGAATGGAGTCAATAACCGATTGGAGGAGTGGGCCTGATAAACCTTCTTGAATATCCTGCGGCAGATAACCTATTCTGGCCTCCCGTGCAACCCTAACCTCTCCGCTGTCAGGGGAAATCTCTCCCATTAGAAGTCGAAGCAGGGTGGTTTTTCCAGATCCGTTTGGCCCCACAAGGCCTATTCGATCCCCAGATTCCACCTGCAGCCCGATCTCGCGAAAGATCTGATTCTCAAAAAAAGTGAGAGAGACTTTTAAGACTGTAACGAGACTCATATCTGATCTTAGACACCTCTTAATTTTTACGCTTTTATATAATGCTGTATGAGGAGGCGCAAGGCAAAAGGCGCGAGACATCGTCTCCCCTGAACTTAAAAGTAAATTTGGCTTTTAAGGGGGAATGAGATTGATACCTGTAGCGAAGGCAGTGGAGATGTCTTTTCAAACGGTTAGGTGGTGGCGGAAAGGACTTGCAAGCAGCAATCAGCGCTTTGTCATTTTCCTATGCTCTTTCATAATGCACAGATTCATTATAACCTGGATACCCGCCTTCCTGGCCCTGGAAGCTGCGTCGTTGTGAACGACACCCTCCTGCATCCAAATGGCGCGGACGCCTATGTCAATGGCCTGATCAACCACAGGCGGAACTCTTGTCGGGTTTATGAACAGATCGGCCATGTCAAAGCGGAACGGGATATCCTTGAGTGTCTTGAAGCAAGGGATTCCGAGTACTTCTCTCTGCCCTGGGTTAACAGGAATTATTTCGTACCCTTGTTCAATAAGGTATCGAGCCACCCTGTTGCTGTCCCTGGTTTCTTTTGGAGAGATTCCAACGATGGCGATTTTTCTGCAATTTTGGAGAATATCTATGATCTGAGCTGATGGTGGGTTGCAGTCAGGTAGTTCACACTTTGTATCTGCCATCGGGTATGCCTCATTTAACTATCTTTTTGACCTGTTCCACCTTTCTCTTGACATCCATGGCCTTTTTGACCCCTGGAACCTGTTCCATGACCTTATTCACAACTTTGGCCTCAAGGGTAGGCTGATCGTTTTTTTCCGCCGGAACCTTGTTATCGTCATGACCTTTGTCATCCTCATCTTTTTTACTTATCTCTTTTTTGACCTTCTTAAATTCACTAATAGCACCACCCAGGCCTTTTCCGATTTCCGGAATCCTTTTGGCGCCAAATAGAAGTAGAATGATGACCGCAATAATGATTAGTTCTGTGGGGCCCAGACCAAACATGGCTTACTCCAATTCTGCAAATTTTAAAAAGTCGGGAGTAGGGAAGGCATCAGAGGATCCCAACTCAAATACTTTTATTCTGTTTGACTCGAAAAACGCCGCAGTAACGCCGATGCCAAAGCCTGATGGCTTCCCGCAATACGGGGTTCGAAGACCACAGGAAGGACTTTTGTCTTTCATGATCGCCACTGTTGCCCCTGTCAGTCTGGCCAGCTTCAGTGACTCCTCAGCTCCTTTCTTGAAGGCGTCTGTGATATCTTCCCCTTCGACATTGACGACATTTGCCCTGCCAGAGAGAATATCACGACCGTCACCACCTGTCATATTGGCAGGCGGCCTGGGGGTTGGAAGCCCCCCCAGTTGTTCAGGGCAGAAGGGTATGAAGAGAATTGAGTTCACAAAATCTGCCAGGTATGGACAGAGTGAGTGTTTGCCATCATACCTGCAGTGAATTCCCAGGAGACAGGCGCTGATCATGACCTTAACGGGCTTTTGAACCTTCAAACTGGACGGCTTCCTCCGCGTCATCTCTTGATTCCACTGAGCCAATAAGGCAGGCGGTTTCTCCCATGGCCTTAAGCCTCAGGAGTACTTCGTCAGCCTCTTCCTCGCTTACCACAACGACCAGACCAAGTCCGTTATTGAAGGTTCGCAACATTTCCTGGTCCGATATTTGCCCTGCCTCCTGAAGATAAGAGAATATGGGTGGAGGAGACCAGGTTGATCTGTCAATGACGACCTTGCAGGGCGTTGGAAGCATGCGGGGAATATTATCAATAAGTCCACCGCCCGTTATGTGTGAGATCCCGTAAATACGAAAGTCCCGTCTAAGATTGCTAATTGCTCTGGCGTATATTCTTGTAGGCTCCAGGAGTTC
>DAOUTV010000268.1 GCA_030668505.1 Desulfobacterales bacterium
CTGTTAGCAAGCCGACTTCGCCAAAGTAGCTTTAGCTACGAGCCGACTTCGCCATAGTAGCCTCGGCTACGACGGCTGAACGGCTGAAAAGGATGACGCGTCAATAAAGAAAGTTCACCGTTCAAAGTTCATAGGTTCAAAGGTTGTCAACCCTGAACCTTGAACCCCTGGCCCCCTTCGGTCTGAGCTTAGGGTCGAAGACAGACCGGGACTACCGGCTTGGTAGCTTAGACTAAGCAGAAGCGCCAGGGCGGGCCTGAACCTGGAACCGATCACTTTAGATACTAATAGATACGTTTCAAGGCTTCAATGAACAAGATCACCCGATATGTGTGAAATTGGCCACACCGCAACAGGCATTTTCAAGACATCCGAGTTTACTCAACTTCGCCAGAATGCCATGTGCTGGAACACAGAGAGACTACATTTATATACCCGTGGTCATAGAAATTATCAATTGTAAAATCGTAACACTTGATGGTCTCGTAAAAAGTCCCAACAACTTGTCATTTCGAGCGAAGCGAGAAATCTTTCTGAAGTAACACGTTGAAAATATAAGATTTCTCCCTGCAGTCGAAATGACACATTCATCAAAATCGACTTTTTATGAGACCATCACACTTGATCTCGTAAAAAGTCGAAAAATCCCATTTTTTGTCATTCCGGCGAAAGCCGGAATCCAGTCTATTCAGATAGTTAAAAAGGCTCTGGACTCCGGTTTTCACCGGAGTGACGACTTTTTACGAGACCGTCACACTTAACTTATCTAAAAAAGGACCGTTTTGCGGCCGACATTGAGCATTTTTGGGGAAAGATTCATGAAGATCGGAACGCCAAAATTGACAAACTCGTAAAAAAGTCTCAATAACCTGTCATTTCGAGCAAAGCGAGAAATCTTTCTGAAGTAACACGTTGAAAATATAAGATTTCTCCCTGAGGTCGAAATGACACATTGACTGAATCAGACTTTTTAAGAGTTTGTCAATTAAGAGGGTTGCCAAAAAGGGCCTTCCAAGAATGGAAAACCCTTTTTGCTCGATATCATGCTGTAGCAGGTGTGGTACTATTTAGATGAAAGGCCGTTATCCGAGTGGTGGGTCTCTGAGGTACGCAGCATCAGCCACTGGAGCCGGTTTATAGCCTGGACATAAGCCTTGGCGCTAGCCTCGAGGATGTCTGTGCTCGATCCCCGACCCAGAGCGCGAAAACCTTCGCGAGCCACCCGCACAGTAGCTATGCCCATGGCCTCCTTGGTCTCGGTCACAGCCCTGACCTGAAAGTCCTCAAGTTTGTGGTAAGCGCCCACAATCTTGTCAACCGACTTAAAAATAGCGTCGATAGGCCCGTCACCCTGAGCACTCGCCTCCAAAAGGACTCCCTCCCGTCGCAGTCTTACCCTTGCCTCAGGAACTTCTCCGTTGCCCGTAGTCATTTTGTATGATTCAAGGCTGTATAGTTTGCTGTCATCTAAATAGGCAAAAATCACGTCCTGGACTATGACAGCCACGTCATCATCGTAGACTTGCTTTTTCTTGTCCGCAACAGTGAGAAACTGATTGTAAACAGCTTCAAATTCTTGTTCCGGAAAATCATAGCCCATCTCTGAGATCTTCTGCCTGAGGGCGTGCCTGCCCGATCTTGCCGTCAGAACCATGGCATGTTCTGTGATACCCACATCTTCGGGGCGTATAGCTTCATACGTGGAACGATCTTTGAGGATGCCGTCTTGGTGAATACCGGATGAATGGGAAAAAGCATTGGCGCCAACAATGGCCTTATTGGCCTGAACCGGCATTCCCATTAACCGGCTGACCAACTTGCTGGTCCTCATAATCTCCTGGGTATTAACCGTCGTGAAATATTTGAAATAGTCTTTCCGGGTCTTGATGGCCATGACGAGCTCCTCTAAGGAGGCATTCCCCGCCCTTTCCCCAAGGCCGTTCATCGTACACTCCACCTGTCTTGCTCCATTTTCTACGGCTGATAAGGTGTTGGCCGTAGCAAGACCCAGGTCGTTATGGCAATGCACACTGAGTACTATCTTGTCGATGTCTGACACCTTTTCCATAAGATAAGCTATGAGCCGGCCAAACTGCTGGGGAACCGCATAGCCAACCGTGTCCGGGATATTCACGACTGTAGCACCGGCAGCAATAACCTGTTCTACTACCTTGGCCAGATATTCTGGATCAGTCCTGGAAGCATCCTCTGGCGAGTACTCTATCTCAGAACACAGAGATTTGGCATATTTTAATGCCTCGAGTCCTCGCTCTAATTGCTTGGTTCGATCCGTTCCAAACTTTTTCTGGATATGAATATCTGATGAAGGTAAAAAAACGTGAATACGTGGTCTTTCAGCCTTTCTTATGGCCTCCCATGCCGCTTCAATGTCCTTTGGAACGGCACGCGCAAGTGCCACAATGGCAGGACCTTTAACCTTTTCGGCAATCGTCTTCACGGCCTCAAAGTCGCCCGGAGATGAGATAGGAAATCCGGCCTCAATGGCATCTACCTGTAAACGTTCAAGTTGTAAGGCGATTTCTAACTTTTCCCGTGGATTGAGGCATGCCCCTGGAATCTGTTCACCATCTCTCAAGGTGGTGTCAAAAATGAAGATTTTTTCCATTGATTCCTCCCCTCACAAAATCGCTTCGCGATTTTATACAAAAAAAGCCGCAGGTTTTGCTACCTGCGGCCCTTCATTATCTGGATTGTGCGTCGATTACCGCGGGCAGCCCTCTCCCTGAAGAAGGCCAAGATGAAGCAAAAGCTCAAACGGCAACAAACGCATAACAGGTCCTCACATAAAAATCTTTTTTATAAATTAGTAAAAATAAATCATAATATTTCCCAAGTGTCAATACATTTATTGCGAACTTCGATGTACCGTCAAAGCCTATACTCGTAAAAGCAATTACACATTTCGCACTAGCACATAATCGGCCAACTGCTCTAGAAGCCCCCGCGGCTTTGAGGCACTAAATGTGTTAAGACATTTCTTTGCTTGTTCGATGTGCTTCTGGGCACGGTCTCTGGTGTATTCGATACCGCCGTACTTCTTGATCAGCCCCAGCACGGTCTCAAAGTCCGCGTCTTTAGCATCCACATCACGTAATAGTTGACCATTCGGGCTGAGGGTAACCTCTTCTCTTCGCCCTGCCATGCCTGCACCCCCACCCTGCCCTCCCCCCCTGGCCCAGACCTGGTTCTCATGGGCAACAGCCTGTTTCGCGGACGTCGCGCCAGGGCGGGCTTGAAGGGGGAGGGTTTGGGTGGGGGTGACTGCTACCATATCTTGAATGATGGTTTCCAGACGCCTGCGGTCTTCCGTGGTGGCGCGATCCAGCGCATAGATAACAGGCAAAGTCAGCTTCCCTTCCCTCAGGTCCGCTCCTATGGTCTTTCCAATCAC
>DAOUTV010000190.1 GCA_030668505.1 Desulfobacterales bacterium
AGGTACCTTGTTAGCCTGCCAAGGTGGATATCTGTAACAAATCTCAAATGCCTCAAAGGGTTGGGTCCCAGATTCCTGCAGGGACGAATGTCAAGTGATTCAAATACGGGGTAAACACTGATGCGCTCTTCGCCATCGAGGGGATAAGTGAAATCCACAGACACCCCATTTACAAGAATCAGATCGACTTCGGCATGGGGAACCCCAAGGGATACAATTATGTCCTTGACAGTGCTTTTTGGGCGGAAAAAGGCCTGAAAATCCCTCTTCCTTCTTTCTTGTGGGAGGAAATCGTTCAGCTCTTCATAGAATCGAAAGGTCGCTTGAGGCATTTTCCATTTGCGGCTTACGCCTTGAGAACAGTCTGGATTGCGGATTTTGGATTGTGGGTTTTCTGAAAAACTTAAAAAAATTCTATCAGACATATCTGCAATACTCAAGGGAAAATGATTTGGCTGAGGGCTGGCAAAAGGAGCTTTGAACCGCAAAAGCGAGTGCATTCCCCGTAGATTGCTGCGTAGCTCAGGAGTTAACGGAACACTACACATTCATCAGGCTGCCCATGCGCAAGGAGCGCCGCACGGAACGATAGACCTCATCGAAGTGGGGAAGAGCGGCCATCTGGTTTGCCAGCCGGGCCTGCCACAGCTTCTTCAGGCGGGCCTCCTTGTTTACGAACTCATCACCCGCGCCTGCCAAGGCCCTGCCGTGGAACTCCAACTTGCTAGTAATCTCCTCAGTAAGCGCGGACAAATCCATGTTTTCCTTGGCCGTGAGATACCAGACGTCGTAGAGATCCCGCGGCTCGCTACGGGCACGGTCCGTCAGGGCGACCACCTTTTCCACCAAAATCTCATCCAATGCGTATACAAGAATGTTTGAGTCTTCCGGTAGGTCGGAGTACTCGTCATACCCCTTAAGCACTGGCCGCTCCTGGACCGGCATGACAATCCGTTCACTGATGGTGATGTCCACCTTGATTTCTTTTGTGGAAGTGCTTGGCAACGGTCCTTCGTAGGCCAGGTAGAACGTGTGGCTGTTCTGGTGTTTTCTGCGGTCTTCCCGGGAGTAGCGGATTATCACACCTGAAGATTGTCGAACCTCGGCATAGACTCCCTCCGGTTCGGCAAGGATCGTTTCCAGCGGCGACTCTTCAGCGAGAGTGAAATCAAGGTCCTCGGAGAAACGGTAATCTCCGAAATAGCACCGCTTCAGAGCTGTCCCGCCCTTGAATACAAGACGTTTGCGGATTGGCGAGCGGGAAAAGCCCACAAGAAACCAGGCAAGGCAGTAATCACGTTCGAGGACCGCCTCTGGAATTCGGCGGCCGCCTTCGCGGGCAAGCCGGTTGGAAAGAAGCGAAATGTTTCGTTGTGGAATCATGGCTCAGGTCCTCACAACTGCTTCAATCTCTTCTGGGCTCACATTAAGTCGCAGCCGCCAGCGGGCCATGAACTTCCCCTCATCCGGCAGCATCGGATCAAGGATGGCATAGGACGGGGTGAGTTTCTGCCGCAACGTCTCGATCTCCCAAGGAGATTCCAGATCGAACAGTTCGAGGAGGTATCCGAGGCGGCGATAGACGGCCCCAATATCCAGACTCAGGGCGTATTCGACAAGCTTCTTGGGATCAATATTATCCCTCCGCATCCAGAACCCCTTGGCCACTTCACTGAAGCCGCCGCAGTATTCGGACTGCTTGAGACCGTCGATAACCGTCCGCTCAAGGTCACTGATCCTGACCTTCCGGGTTTTGGTGATCCAATGATCCATTGTGCCGAAGATATTCTCCGGTTTGCAGCGCACAAAGCGGAACTCGGTTCCCAGCACGAACCGCGGCCGGATAGCCCGGATGGTTGTTGTGTAAACCACGAACTGCGGCTGGGTGACCATCTGGTGGATATCCATTGCAGAGGCGTGGGATATATAATAATCAGGTCCGCCGACGATCTCCCTGGCAACGATATACGGATTGCCAAGGTAGTCGCGCTCGTGGCCAAGCTCGGAAGGCACCAGAATAAACAGGCCCGGCTTCAACCTGGTCGCCACGCCCCGGTCGACAAGTCTCCAGACGAGACTTCGGGCCGACTTCGGGCCGAGTCCGCTGATCTTCTCCACATCTTTATTTGAAAAGATTGTCTTCTGCTGTTCGTGCAGCTCAGCGACGAGAAATGCCGACCGAGGGCCGAGTGTTTTTGGGCGTCGATTAGTATTCATTTGCAAAACGCTCCATATGGCAACATGTATTGCACTCAAAAACATACTTGTCAAGCAAATGGTTATGTTTTGTGTACAATTTACTTTGCCGAAGGGGGCGTAATGCACGTAAACCACAATTGGAAAAAAGCTTCATTCTGCTTGAGTGACAATCAGCCATTTCCAATTTCAGGACTCCATCACATCACAATCGCTTTTGATAATTCCTTCCTCCCCACGTCACACTCCCAAAAAAGAGTAAGTAGCGGAGCGTGATATTCCACCTTGAAACCGCAGTTGAGTTGAAAAAATGGGGTTGTGTGTCAATGGAAAAAGATCTGCAACATATGTATGATGGTTCGAGTTTATCGCATACAGGCAATCCGATTCTGAACCGCTCAAACTCGCACACGCCCTCAAACAGTGCCAGTTTTAGAATCGGATTGCCCGCATGCTCGTTGGGCTCGCTTTTTCAATAGGCTAAGTTGATACAAGAACTCGTAGATGAATTTACGATACTCAAGAAGAAAGGGCTTGGCTAACGACCGGACAAAGTGTCGGGAAAAGGGGCCTTCAAATCGATTGACATAAGGCTCTATGTTCGCTAGCATATTAGAAAATGCTTAATTGCCAATTAATCTTCAAGCGGAAAAGCTTTATGTCCGAAGCCCTGAAAGGCCACCTGGAACGAATAGTTTACTCTAACGAACACAACAACTACACGGTAGCCAAGCTAAAAGTCAGGGGAAACCCCGAAACAGTGACGGTGGTGGGCCAACTGGCGGGGATCGCTCCGGGACAGGTGCTTAATCTTTCTGGTGACTGGGAGACCCATCCCAAATTCGGCAGGCAGTTTAAGGCCGCCGGCTACAGTGTCGGCCTTCCAGCCGAAATTCATGGGATTGAAAAGTACCTGGGCTCAGGCCTGATCAAGGGGATCGGTCCTGAAATGGCAAAGCGATTGGTGGAACGCTTTGGCATCAAGGCTCTGGATGTCATCGAACGTTCTCCTGATGACCTCCTCGGAGTAGAAGGTATTGGCGAAAAGCGACTCCAGATGATCCTCAACGCCTGGGAAGATCAAAGAGAGATCAGGGACGTTATGATCTTTCTTCAGGGCCACGGGGTGAGCACCGGCTATAGCGCAAAGATATTTAAGCAGTACGGCCAGAACGCCATACGGGTGGTGAGGGAAAACCCTTATCGGCTGGCATCCGACATATTCGGAATCGGCTTTCTCATAGCTGACCGCATTGCAGAGAAAGTTGGCATTTCCAAAGACGCCTTGATACGCGCTGAGGCAGGAATCTTACATGTCCTGGAAAAGATGTCGGATGA
Source organism: Desulfobacterales bacterium (assembly GCA_030668505.1). GTDB lineage: Bacteria > Desulfobacterota > Desulfobacteria > Desulfobacterales. Next base: position 3,535 of record DAOUTV010000190.1, read on the forward strand.
AGGACACCTATTTCTCCCGTATGATCAATTACTGGATCGGGCCGAGGCGCTCCTTGAGATAGACCGCGCCGCACTTGAGAAGGCTGTTAGTAATCTGGCTGCATCAGGACGCATTGTTGTGGAAGAGTTTGTCACCCCCACCCAAACCCTCCCCCTTGAAGGGGGAGGGCAGGGTGGGGGTGAGGATGCTCCATCCAAAGTTGTGACGGCGGTATACCTGAAAGCTTTTTACGCAGCCGAGGTGGGCCTGGCCAACCGCCTCAAGGCCCTGCTTTCTGTGCCGGTCAAAGGCCTTAGCATGGACGTCAGGAGTATAGAAAAACTGGTCCTACGCAGGCTGGCAATTATGCTTTCAAAAGAACAATTTGTCGGCCTTCACACAGCGGTTTCCGAAAAGGTATCAATTGTTACAGGTGGACCCGGTACTGGCAAGACCACCCTGGTCAAGGCCATTCTGGCGGTTTTTGAGGCAGCCGGGAAGGAGGTCTTGCTCTGTGCACCTACAGGCCGTGCGGCCAAAAGGCTTTCCGAGGTCACAGACCATGAGGCAAGAACGATCCATCGCCTTCTTGCCTATAACTTCAAGAGCGGCGGGTTTCAGAAAAACGAAAAAAACCCGCTCTGTGCTGATGTGGTGATTGTGGATGAGTCGTCCATGGTAGATACTTTTTTGATGTATAACCTTATTAAGGCGGTTCCCATGACCGCCACACTCATCCTTGTGGGGGATGTGTATCAGCTTCCTTCCGTAGGTCCAGGAAATATGCTACGGGATATTATCGACTCCGAACAGGTCCCGGTCGTGTCCTTGAAAGAGATCTTCAGACAGGCCCGGGAGAGTCTGATCATCGTAAATGCCCACAGGATCAACCAGGGGTTTCCCCCAGCCGTTCCTGATCCCAACCGCGAGGCACTTCAGGATTTTTACTTCATTCAGCAAGAGGATCCCGAAAAGGTACTTTCAACGATTCTGGAGCTTTGCTGCGAGAGAATTCCGGATCGTTTTAACCTGGATGCCTTGTCGGACATACAGGTGCTGAGCCCAATGCACAAAGGAATTATCGGCACAACGAATCTTAATCGTGTGCTTCAGCAGGCACTGAACCCCTCGGATAACGCCATTGAGCGTATGGGGCGTACTTTCAAGAGCGGCGATAAGGTGATGCAGATTAGAAACAATTATACAAAAGATGTCTTCAATGGAGATATTGGAACCATCAGCCGAATTGATAGGGACATGGAAAAGGTCACGATAAAATATGATGGCCGTGG
>DAOUTV010000047.1 GCA_030668505.1 Desulfobacterales bacterium
AGCCGAGGCTACTATGGCGAAGTCGGCTCGCTCGAAATGACAGGTAATTGAGACTTTTTACGATTTCATCAGTATTGATGTGTCGCAAAAAGTCGGTTTTGCTCTTTCTGTGAGCATTTTGAGCGCACTAAATATGTACGGATACTATTGTTTAAAACTCGGGCTAACGCCCTCAAACAATGTGAAGGGTTGCCGGCAGTGTTTAGCGGGGCGGCAAGCACACCGCTCAAATTGGAGCGCACCTTAACAGTTCGTAATTGAAGAATCAAGGTTGTTTTTTTACGCCTATTGTTGACATTTCGGGGAACGTAAGCTAAAATTTTTTTTAATTACTATCACAGCAGAGTTGAATTTTGGAAAATAAGGGTAGGTTTTCTGCCCGTAAGGCACAACCCTTGCTAGACTAACGACGGATTAAATCTAAGACACCTTGAATGAGACACATTGTAAGTGTGGGAGAAATCGCTATTGGGAAGGGGAATCCTTTGGTATTGATTGCAGGACCGTGTGTGATCGAGACCTTTGATGCCACCATAGAGACCGCGGCTTTTCTGAAAGATCTAACCGATGAACTTCAAATCCCTTTCATATTCAAAACCTCTTATGACAAGGCTAATCGGACCTCACTCGGTTCATACCGAGGCCCAGGCATGTCCAAAGGATTGGAGATCATTTCTTCTATCAAGGACAAGCTTGGCGTGCGGGTGATTTCCGATGTACATCGATTTCATGAGATAGCCCCTGCAGCTCAAATCTTGGACATAATACAGGTTCCGGCCTTCTTGTGTCGGCAAACCGATTTCATTCTGGCAATATCTGAAGCCGGAAAACCTGTCAACATCAAGAAAGGTCAGTTTTTGGCGCCATGGGATGTAGGGCATGTTGTAGAAAAGGTCGTTTCCACGGGTAATCGTCAGGTCCTGGTGACCGAACGGGGTACTACCTTCGGTTATAACAATTTGGTGGTTGACCTTCGGGGTCTGGCTATCATGCGGGATATGGGGTGGCCAGTGATATTTGATGCCACCCATAGCGTCCAGCTTCCAGGAGGTGCGGGAAAGTCTTCAGGCGGGCAAAGGGAATTTGTCCCCTCTGTTGCCCGCGCAGCTGTTGCAGCCGGCGTGGACGGAATCTTCATTGAGGTTCATAAAGATCCGGAATGTGCCCTTTGTGATGGTCCCAACTCCCTGCCCTTGCATAGCGTAAGACCGCTTCTGGAGCAGCTGAAGGCAATACGCAACGCCCTGGAATCTCTCGATTCTTAAGGCGGTTGTGGAAAAGGGCCATTTATGGTGGAAACTAGTCTAAGAACCGGGGCTCAACCTTCTAACCGGGGAACGGATTAGCCGGATGTTTACTCCTCTTAGGGGTTGAGGTATATAGATGTCTAAGGTCAAGATAGTTCTTTATTGTTTGATAGGTGTTATGGTTGCCGGGATCGGGTTTGCACGTTATCATCATCTCAGAGAGGAGCCCAGGGCCTTGCTTTCGCTCCTGCCAAAAAACACAGATGTGAGCCTAAATCATATTCACCACGTCGCAACTCGGGACGGAGTTAAGGAATGGACGCTTGATGCTGAGTCGGCACAGTTTCAAAGGGCTGATAATAAGACCTTGTTCAAAGATATTTCTGTCACTTTTTTTCTCAATGACGGCAAGACCTTGCATCTTAACGGTCGTGACGGAATTCTTATGACCGATTCCAAGGATATGGAAGTCTGGGGGGATGTAGTTGTACGAAACAGTGGATACGAGTTTAATGCTGACAAGTTACTTTACGAACACAAGTCCCATACCATTTCCACGAAGACACCGATTGTAATAAAAGGAAACGGTATGGAGGTCACAGGCGACAGCATGACCTTTAACCTTCAAACAGAACAAGTTATGGTGCAGGGCAGAGTGAAGGCTGTCTTTGAAAGCCGCACCTTGTGATGGTCCCTGTGACTATTGACGATTGAGGACTGATTATTGATTGTTTTTAATGTATCCTCTTCATATTTGATGGGTAATCGCTCACGGAGTAATGGGGTGCTGGAGTGATGGGCATAGAGGAATAACTATTTGAGTTTCATAAGTTTTTATTGCAGTTTGTTTCATTATTGCATTAACAAAGAGCATTCATCCGGGCTACCATATGTTTTCAAGAAGATGCTTTTTAATCTTCAATCTTCAATTTTCAATCGCCAATCGTCAATCGGGGGTTTGCCGTGAAAAGGCTGGACTACACGAAATCGGTTTTGTTGATGATAATCTTGATGTGTCTCGGATATCCGGCTGCTCTTGTTTTGGCCGAGTCCCAGGTGGCCGGGGGCGAGAAACATGAGGAGGCTGAAACGGCCATACGCATTACCTCTGACAGGCTGGAGTCGGGCCATAAGACGGGGTGGGTGGAGTTTATAGGAAACGTCACGGCAACACAGGATGACGTTATTATCACAGCTGATCGCATGAAGGTTTTCCATAAGTCCGGTGGGGATACATCAATTGCGTCGGGCACGATTGAGAAGATCATCGCCCAAGGAAATGTCAAGATTGTTTTTGACAATAAGACCAAGACAGCAATGGCGGACAAGGGGGTTTTTTTGGCTGACCAAAAGGTAGTGGAACTCAGCGGAGGCGACCCAAGGGTATGGTCTGGAAAGAACATGGTACGGGGAAAAAAGATAACGCTGTTTCAAGCTGAAAATCGAACTCTTGTGGAGGGGGCCGGCGAAGACCAAGTAGAGGCAACCCTTTCTGTAAAAAAAGGGGAAGGCTTGACGAAGTAATGGCTAAGTTACTGGCTAAGGATTTGGTCAAAATTTACAAAGGCAAGCGTGTGGTTGACTCGGTCACTCTTGAGGTAGAAAGTGGGAGTGTCGTTGGGCTGCTTGGCCCCAATGGGGCTGGAAAGACTACAACATTTTACATGATCGTTGGACTCATTCGGCCTGACAGCGGCAATGTCTTCCTGGATGGTGAGGAGATTACTTCATGCCCCATGCATGCTAGGGCGCGTAAGGGGATCGGATATCTTCCACAGGAGGCTTCAATTTTTAAAAAATTGACTGTGGAAGACAACATCTTGGCGATTTTGGAAACCCTTCCTCTTACCCTATCTGAGCGGCACGGAAGCCTCAGGGAACTCCTTGAAGAATTGAATATTGGGCATTTGGCAGATCGTAAGGCTTATAATTTGTCGGGCGGGGAACGACGTCGTGTAGAGATCACGCGGGCCCTTGTAACCAAGCCTTCATTTATTCTCCTTGACGAGCCCTTTGCCGGGATTGACCCTATTGCCATAATTGACATACAAAAGGTCATAGGACATCTTAAGGAGCGAGGGATTGGGGTGGTCGTATCAGACCACAATGTGCGGGAGACCCTTGGGGTTTGTGACCGGGCGTATATTTTGAGCGAAGGCGTGTTGATTGAATCAGGACCTCCGGAGGCGATTGCTGCAAGCAGCGTGGCACGAGAGGTCTATTTGGGGGAGGGCTTTAGACTTTAATGGTTTTGGAACTTAGACAACAACTTCGTCTCACCCAGCAGCTGGTCATGACGCCACAGCTTCAGCAGGCCATCAAGCTTCTGCAATTGTGTCGGCTCGAACTGTTGGATGTAATAAAGGAGGAAATGGAGGACAATCCGGTCCTTGAGGATGCGCCGGAGGAAGTGTCTGCCGAGGGTAATGCTGGTGGTGAGCCGGTAACTGACGTTCCAGAGCCGCCACCGTTAGAGCCGGTAACCGTGGAGGAAACGGCACGAGAAGATATTGACTGGTCTAACTATTTGGGGGAATACAATGCCCCCGGGTCCACCCATTTCGAAGCCGAAAAACGTGAAACCCCGGAATATGAGAATTTTGTGGCCCAGCGAGAGTCCCTGAATGAACACCTCATGTGGCAACTTTTGCTTGCCGGTCCAAGCAGGAAAGAGGAAAGGATTGGCAGTGCGATCATCGGCAACCTAAACAAGGATGGATATCTTCAGGCTACTGTAGATGAGATTGCAACCTTGTCCGAGGCAGACACATCAGAGGTGGAAAGTGTCCTGAGCAAGATGCAGTCCTTTGATCCCTTAGGCGTGTGTGCTCGAGATCTTAGCGAGTGTTTGTTGATTCAGCTCAAGCAGCTTGGATTGCAAGATTCCATCATAGTTCAGATTATCCAGAATCACCTGAAGCACCTGGAGAACAAGAACTACAAGGCGATTTGCCGTGCCCTGAGTATCAGCCTTGGTGATGTCATTTCAGCTGTTGAGATAATCACCAGGCTGGAGCCGAAACCCGGCCGGCAGTTCAGCGAGGAAGAACCCCAATACATCAGCCCGGATGTCTTTGTGTACAAGGTGGGAGATGATTTTGTTATCGTCCTAAACGAGGACGGCATGCCCAAGCTTCGCATAAGCTCTTTTTACAAGGAAGCTTTAAGTAATAAAGGAGAGGAATTTGCCGGCCATACAAAGGAGTACATCAAGAATAAACTCCGGTCAGCGGTGTGGCTGATTCGCAGCATTCACCAACGCCAGAGGACCATTTACAAGGTGGTTGAAAGTATTGTCCGTTTTCAAGGGGATTTTCTTGAAGAGGGGTTTGCCCATTTGAAGCCAATGGTATTGCGGGATGTGGCCGGGGATATCGGGATGCACGAGTCGACCGTGAGTCGCGTTACCACGAACAAGTACGTCCATACGCCGCAGGGTATTTTTGAATTGAAGTTCTTTTTCAACAGTTCTATTAATCGACTTTATGGAGATGCGATTGCCTCGGCGAGTGTAAAGGAAAAGATTCGGCAAATTATTGAGTCTGAAGATCCCACGAAACCGTTTAGTGACAAGAAGATGGTTGGCATTTTGAAAGCTTCAAACATTGACATAGCTCGCAGGACAGTCGCCAAATACCGTGAAATGTTGGGCGTGCTGTCATCGAACAAACGCAAAATTATAAGAGGAGGTTAGTGAGCATGCAAACTTCTGTTACTTTTATAAACCTTGATTCCTCGGAAACTCTGAAGTCATATGCATGTGAAAAGCTGGATCGATTTGATAAGTACGTAGACAATCCAGCAAAGGCAAACGTGGTGCTAACCGTGGAAAAATTTCGTCACATTGCAGACATAAGCATTAGTGCTGATGGATTCGTTGTAAATAGTCATGAGGAAACCTCTGACATGTATTCGGCTATAGACATGTCCTTGGATAAGCTTGAGAAGCAGGTTGTCAAGAAAAAGGATAAGAAGAAATATAAGCGACTTCGGGCAACAGCTGCAAGAACTAAGATGTTGCGATATGAAGAGGCTGACGGAACGGCACCCGGGGGCCTTGAGCAGGAGGCGGCCTCCCGAACCGTTAGAATCCAGAATATCGAGTATAAACCCATGGATATTGATGAAGCGGTTTTGCAGATGGACCTGATCAGGAACAGCTTTTTGGTCTTTACAAATTCCCAGACCGAAATGGTAAATGTCTTGTACCGCCTGAAAGACGGTAATTACGGATTGATTCAACCTAGTTCGTAAAAGGGTTAAACAAATTTGCTAATATGAAAATCTTGGACACGCTTAAAGAAGAAGCCATCATTCCCGAACTGGATGCCACCGACAAGAAGGGGGTGTTGGAAAGGCTCGCAGGCCCGGTGGCAAAGGCCGCTGGAGTCGACCATAAGGAAATGGTTCGCGTACTTTTGGAACGTGAGCGTCTGGGCAGCACCGGCATTGGGGGAGGCATCGCCATTCCCCACGGAAAGTCGAAGTTACTTGAGTCGTTGTTAGTTGGCTTTGGACGAAGCCACAAGGGCATTGACTTTGAGGCCATCGACGGCAAGCCCGCTCACCTCTTTTTCCTTTTAATGGCCCCTGAAGACTCGACAGACGTTCATCTACGGATGCTTGCCAGAATATCGCGATTACTCAAAGACATCAACTTTAGGGAGCGGCTGATGACCGCTGCCGACCGGCGCGAGATCTACACTGTGATCGCAAATGCAGACCACGAATTTTGAACCTGGGCTGTGTCGGTTTGAACCTTTTTCCGGCTGAATGAGTCGTGCATTGAGACCTTGCAGCCGGTTGCAGGGGGCTATGCGGACATAGTTGAAACAAGGGATGATTATCATCATCAGCGGGCTTTCCGGCTCTGGGAAAAGTACCGCAATAAAGGCACTGGAGGATGTTGGTTATTTCTGCGTCGACAACTTGCCGGTCGTACTCTTGCCAAAGTTTTTAGAACTTCGAACCGGGAGCGATTCGGAGATTTCTAAACTGGCCCTGGTGATGGATATCAGGGAAAAGGGGTTTCTCTCATCATATTCAGACATTCTGGACAGGTTGCGAAACCAGGGATATCAGTTCGAAATACTTTTCCTTGAGGCCTCAGAAGAAATTCTCCTGAGACGTTACAGCCAGACCAGGATGCAGCACCCACTGGCCAGGGGAAAGAGCCTTCGGGAAGCTATACGTGACGAAAAGGAACAACTTAAAGGGCTTAAGCAAATTGCTAACAAAGTTATTGACACTTCACACTACAATGTCCATGAACTCAAAGCTGTTATCTTGGGCCATGTCCTCAAGGTGGTTCATACCGGGCACTTAGAGGTACATGTCCTGTCTTTTGGTTATAAATACGGTGTTCCTTACGATGCGGATCTGGTAATCGATGTTCGTTTTTTACCCAATCCCTACTTCGTCCCTGAATTGAAAGGGCTTGATGGTACCGCGCCCGAGGTCCGAACGTTTGTGAAAAAATGGGATGAAACCAACATTTTTTTGAAAAAATATTTGGATCTGCTTGATTACCTTGTCCCTTTGTATAAAAAAGAGGGGAAATCGCATTTGACCGTCGCGGTTGGTTGCACAGGCGGAAGACACCGCTCCATTGTGATTGCTGATGAGATCTCCCGACATTTGAAAAAGAAGATTGATCGCATACACCTGGTCCATCGAGATATTGAGTTGAGATAGTGTCACTACCCAAGTTCACTAATGTGTCTAAAGTGAGCCAAAGTTTAAGGACTTGAAGAAACTGTTTAATTACTTGTTTCATCAGTTAGATTGGTTGAATTGGTTTTATTGGTTTCTAACCAATTCAGCCGTCGTAGCCAAGGCTACTATGGCGAAGTCGGCTCGAACCAACGGAACCAATAAAACTAATTGAACGGTGTTTCAGCTTTTAACTTTAGGCACTTTTCTTGTTGAGGGTTAGATTTATGATAGGTCTTGTAATTGTAACTCATAGCGGTCTGGGAGAGGCCCTTATTGAAGCAGGCGAATCGATCCTTGAAGAGCCTCTAAGCGCAGTTGCTGCTGTTTCCGTAGATTTAAGGCAAAGCGCCGAAAAAATGAGAGAGAAGATAAACGCCGGTATCAAGGCGGTTGACCAGGGCAAAGGCGTACTTATCCTGACGGACATGTTCGGGGGTACTCCATCCAACCTCAGCCTTTCGTTCCTTGAGGAAGGCAGGATCGAGGTGCTTACCGGAGTTAATCTTCCTGTGGTGATTAGAGCTGCCAAGATGCGGAAAGACAATAACTTGGACGAGCTTGCAGAGACCCTGCAGGCTTACGGGAAAAAGAGTATTTCATTGGCCAGTAGTGTGTTGAAAGGAAACAAGAGAACCTGAGAGTCAGTGATTGCTATTTGTCTTGTCTTGCGGAAGCAGACATTGATCCGGTCTTAGGTATTGAGAACGACTCTTTTCCCGCGCCGTGGGGTAGGGCATCTTTCAAAGGAGAACTCGCTGAAAAGACTTCTCGCAGCCTGGTTATAAAAAAAAGGCGACAAGAGAAACCGGCCAGAGTTATTGCCTACCTTTGCTTCAGGTTTATTGAAGACGAGATGCATATTATGAATCTTGCGGTGGATCCGTTGTGCCGTCGCCGTGGCGTGGCCACATTCCTGCTCGGGTACGGCCTAGGATTGGCCAAAAGATATGGTATCAAAAGAGCTTTCCTGGAGGTTCGTACTTCAAACGATGCAGCCATGAAGCTCTATAGTAAGATGGGCTTTTGTGAAGCGGGCCGGCGAAGGAGGTACTATACGGAAACCCAGGAAGATGCCGTTGTTATGATAAATGACATGACGGGGAGAGATTGTTGAGCTTGTGATCAGATATCTTTAGGTTTAGAAAGGCAAAACCTATGTGGCACGGCATTTGTTCGGTGCCATTTTTGACTAGAAGCCATTTCAAAATCTCAGATCGCGTTCGAGGGCAAGGCGGGGGCCGATGATAAAGCGCAGCATACACGGGAGTATGTGAGCATTTTGAAGAGGCTCTCAACACAGCCATCGGGCGATAGATGGGGTTTTGAAGTGGCTTCTAAGAAGGAGACCAAGACTATGGCTGATAGAAAACCCTTGATTGCTGGAAACTGGAAGATGTACAAGACCGGACCACAGGCCGCTGAGTTGGCAAGCCGGTTGAAATCCTTGGTTGGAGATATCACGGATGTGGATGTCATGGTTGCCCCTCCTTTTACTGCTCTTGGAGTTGTGGGAGAGATACTGCAAGGGTCCGCCATACACCTGGGAGGACAAGACTTGTTCTGGGAGGCCGAAGGGGCTTACACCGGACAAATATCTGCTCCCATGTTAAAAGCCGCAGGATGCAGCCACGTGATAATCGGCCATTCCGAGAGGCGTCAGTACTTTGGCGAGACCAATGAAACGGTAAACAGGAAGATACGGGCAGCCCTCCTTGGAGGTTTGATTCCTGTGCTGTGTATCGGAGAATCAGAGGCTGAACGGGAATCCGGTCAGACCTTTTCTGTGGTGCAAAAGCAATTGGAAGAAGGGCTGGAGGGTTTCTCTTCGGATGAAATACAGAAAATGACAGTGGCCTATGAGCCTGTTTGGGCCATCGGTACCGGCAAGACGGCAACCACAGATCAGGCCCAGGAAGTGCATGAGTCCATCCGTGGGCGGATGGAGACAGCTTATGGAAATTCGGTTGCAAAGGCTGTGCGCATATTATATGGTGGCAGCGTTAAACCTGAAAATAGCGGCGATCTCATGGCCATGGCCGACATTGACGGTGCCTTGGTGGGGGGGGCCAGTCTTGACGGCGACTCCTTTGCAGGTATTGTTCGTTATAAATAGATGCTGCCACTGAGAAAGCATGAGAAAGCATGAGAATGGGAGCGGTTTTATATGTCAAGTTTCGTTATTATTATCCACATTATTGTGGCAGTTGCATTGATATTGATTGTACTTCTGCAAACCGGCAAAGGGGCGGATATGGGGGCAGCCTTTGGGGGGGGATCAAGTCAGACCCTGTTCGGGGGCAGTGGCGCATCAACCTTCTTAAGTAGACTGACAACATTTGCTGCCATAATTTTTATGCTCACATCTTTAGGGCTGGCCTATCTATCGAGCCATCGGGCTATCA
>DAOUTV010000186.1 GCA_030668505.1 Desulfobacterales bacterium
GAGTTATGCGAGCATTGAAATATTCGACTCACAGGAAAAGCTCCCCTTTCAATCTGGAAGAACGGATAGAAATGGCCGGTTCCTTTTTTATCCGGACGTAACAGGGGTTTGGAAAATTATTGTTAAAGATGGAATGGGGCACCGTCTTGTATTAAAGGCAAACAGTGACAAGATACTAAACCCCGAGACGACTAATGAACAACAGACCAAAGAGATAAGTGAGAAAGCCATTTCCAGACATGAAAAAGCCCTTATGGGTATTTCCATCATCTTTGGTATTTCCGGGGTTTTCTTTTGGTGGAGAGGCAGGAGAATGTATAGCAGGAATAAAGGGTAAAATTAGATTCTTCGGATCTCGGGTTCGTGATGAGGTCCAAAGTATAAAAAAGAAGGTTAGGAGGTATCATGAAAAAGAATATGTTCAGACTTTTTTTTGTTGTTTTTTGGGTATTTGCTTGTTCCTTTATTTGTTCTGGTCCGGTGGAAGCTCATGACCTATGGCTTAATATTGACAATCATTATCTGAAGTTGGGGGGAAAAACCAACGCAAAAATAGTATTCGGCCATAATTTTCCTTATTATGACATATTGCTTTCCAGTGATGACCTGAACGAATTTTTTTACTTGTCTCCCTCTGGCCGGAAGACAAACATCACCAAGACCTGGAAGGAGATAAAGGGAGAAAGTTATGGGCAACCAGCAGGAGCACGGGTAGGCGAGGTGAGCATTGACCAAGAAGGGACCTATGTAGTTGCTGCTTCCCGTAAGAAAAAAGGTGATAAGGAACATGTGCCGTCGGAAAAGTATGCAAAGTCCATTATCACAGTAGGTAAAGGCAGCGAAAATGTCAGCAAAACCCTTGGCCATCGAATCGAGATTGTCCCTTTAAAAAATCCTTCAGAGGTAAAGGCAGGTGAATCCCTTCCTGTAATGATTCTGTTTGAGGGCAAGCCCTTGTCTACCTATATTTATGCCACCTACGCAGGGTACTATTCTGAAGATGAACCATTTCCAGGCTTTGCCAAAAGCAATGAAAAAGGAGTCGCCTATATAAATATCAGCAAACCCGGCATTTGGATGGTGGTATGCAATCATAAAGTCGACTTCTCCACATCATTAACCTTTGAAATAAAATGAACCTCCCCGCGGCAAGCCGCGGGGTATCTTACACTGTCAAGTCTCTTTCCAACGCAGCAAGCTGCGGGGTATCAAACCCTAAATCAGAATGAAACAGTTAAATGTCTATAAGATGCTGTTGATTTTAGGCCTTTGTGTGGCTCACAGCCCCCTCTATGCCCATGGCATAAAATATTCGCTCGGTTCCGGTGGGATTGTGGTCCAAGCCTCTTTTGACAATAATCAACCTGCCAATGGATTATATGTATACGTTTTTGCCCCGGGATCATCTGAAAAATTTCAGACAGGGAAGACGGATCCAAATGGCCGTTTTGTGTTCTTTCCGGACAGGGCAGGTGAATGGGAGGTCCTGGTATTTGATAAAATGGGTCATCGTTTGGAAATAAAGATCCCGGTAAATGAAGCAATGAAAGTTGAAAAGAAATCAGACGGGTACAGCATCCCTTTGTTTTTGAAGGGCCTTATGGGTATCTCCATCATCTTCGGCCTTTTTGGCTGTCTTCTGGGATGGAAGGGTTACAAAAAACTAAAGCAGGGATAGCTATTTATTGACAATCAAGGATTAACTGAAATTGTTCGGAAAGCTTAGGCCCTAAATGAATACGCTGTAGCAAGAAGTTACGGCTTCAAGTATCCTCAAATTTAATAAATCAAGGCCACGAAGGCTCAAAGGGGTAGGATGCCTCCCTTGACCGCGTGGCCTTTTTGTTTTTCACGCACATGGTTCAAAAACCAGGTGATAGGTTGCAAAAGCCTTTAAGGAATCCGGGCCAAGATCCCAAGATTAAGGGGCAAAGCAATGCGCATAAAACTGGACAGAGACACTTGTCCCTATTTCGATAAACCCATGAAAGATTGTTATTGTGGTGTTTTCAATTCCTTCACCATCCCGTCAATTGTCCGGTATTGCTTCAACGATTACGAGAAATGTACTCATTATATACAGGCGGTCTTGATGAATTCAAAGCAAGAAGTTCTGAAAGAATAGCGCCAATGACGCATTGAGCAGCTTGCTCTTCACAAGTCTGTGACGCGTCTCCCGTCCATAGAGGCGGCAGAGGTTTCAAGAAAATTAGGAGGTAAAATGAACCAAGAGGTAAAAAGAGAATGTCCGACTAAAGAGAAAAAAAACCGCTTGTTGATTTTGATCAATCATTGGATCAAACACAATCACGAACACACAAGTGAATATCTAAAGCTGGCAGAAAGCTTGGAATCCCAAGGGTTGTCTGGAATAGCCAGTAGCATCAGAGAGGCCTGCGTGCTTGTATTACAGGCCAATGACAGCCTTTCCGGAGCAAGAAATACGCTGACACAGTACCAACCGGGTCTGACTATTCCGAAGAATCGGAGTAGCTTAGTCAAGCGGGGGTCGAGATCATGAAAACCTCCAGGGAAAAGATCCTGGATAAGGAAGCGCTGAGAGCTGTTAAGGCCGCTACTCCATGCGAAATTCCCTAGTGAGTAGCGTGCCAAGGCATCTGCCACCTGGAAGGAGGTGTTAAGCAAAGATGAACAGACTGGTCGGAATTGTGGCAATTATTCTTTTCATGGTCTTTTTTGCCATGGGCTGTGCCCCGGTCATCTCGAAGGGATTAAGGGCGCAATTGAATAAAGAGATCCGTTTCAAAGAGTTGATCCAAGACCCGGATGCCTATCAGGGCAAAATCGTCCTCTGGGGAGGGGTGATCATTGCTGCAAAAAACCAGAGAGAGGGGACCTTGATAGAAGTTTTGCGGACAGCGACCGATATGAATGGGAGACCGAAAGATGTTGATCGCTCGCAAGGCCGTTTTTTGGCCCTGTATGACGGGTACCTGGATGTGGCCATTTACGCCCAGGGAAGAGAAGTGACGGTGGCCGGTGAGATAAAGGGAAAAAGGGTCTTACCCCTGGATGAGATCGAGTACACCTATCCGCTGATTTCGGTCAAAGAGATACACCTCTGGTCGCCTAAAAGCAAAGACCGGTTCTATCCATACCCTTACTGGCATTATCATCCTTGGTGGTGGTATTATCCATACTGGGGTCCTTGGTAGATCTCATTGACAGATATAGATTTTTTCTGTGCGAAGCCCGGTGTCACATTGACAGCTTCAAAAGGCTATGATATAGAGACCTTGCAAAAAAACGGGTGGCAGAAGCCACTTTCCGCTTAAATCGGTTCAACCATAGCGGGTCTGCAAATTTAGTTAATTTAATTCAAGCCACGAAGGCTTTGTTCATCCAAACAAGGATGAGGTGCCGTCGTGGCTTTTTTTGTGTAAAAAAAATCTAAAGGAGGTGATTCGGAAAAAGTTACAAAAAAAGCAGGTTGGAAAGGATAAGGGAAGGCAGCGGGCACCAGCCAAGGTTTGCAAGCTGCCCTCCCCGGTGAAGCCCCCTCGGGGTTAGGGATGCTTCGGTTGTAGTAATACGACCAAAGAATTCTCATGTCAACTCTGGGGGGTTGGACTGCAACCCGTTGCCGGAAGGAGTTTATGTGATGAAAGGTCTAAAGTTGATTACCTTGTTATTGGGAATTATGGGTCTTATTTTTGCCCAGGGGGGTTGGGCTGAGGAAGAGACCGAAGGGACTATTAAGCTTCAACAGGTGGTCGTCAGTGCCCCCAGAACGGATAAGAAGTTGGTCGAAACACCTGCCAGCATCACGATTATTACTGCTGAAGAAATCGAGGAAATGGGCGCAAAGAACATAGTGGAGGTCGTGGAGAATATACCCGGCGTGATTGACGACAGTACTACCAGAGACGAAGTCACCTTCCGGGGGAACCGGAGTAGTCAGTCAGCAGGGGTCTTGGTACTGGTTGATGGTGTTCCTGCAAACTCGGGCATTGGCAACTACGTCCAATACGATGCCATACCCCTTGCTGACATCGAGAAAGTTGAAGTGCTTCGTTCTTCAGGCAGCATTCTCTATGGCCCTGATGCGGCTCGTGGTGTCATTAACATCATCACAAAAAAGGGGAAAGCAGGACCTCCTCAAATCAAATTGAGTGCCTCCTATGGTTCCTGGAATACGTGGGAGGAGTCGGTCGGCATAACTGGACGCATCGGGGACTGGGACTATGGTCTTGGTGGCTCTCGCTTGGATACGGATGGTTACGCGGATGAGGAAAAGGAAAGAAGCGCTGCCCGTTTGGGTGTTGGCTATAACTTTTCAGATGATACGCGCCTGGGTCTTAACCTAGCTTGGCGGCAAGTGGATTACGACACAAACTACGGCAAGACCAAATGGCAGGTTGACAATTACCGGGAAGACAGCATTTTCCCGACATCAGAGACAGACCCCGACCTGATTCACCCCCGGGAGCATGACGATGAAAATATCGCCACGAGTCTTGAATTTACACATAGAGACAAGGATTTTTTTGTCAACGGCTTAGTCTCTTATGACAACACGGATCACAAGTATGATAAATTAACTTATAAACTGGATCCCGACTACAACAAGACTAGTTCCTATTATGATTACAGGGAAGATCAGGACAATGATAGGGTGCTGGCCCAGGTCTCCGGAGGCTACAATTTTCGCTTTGGCGAATTTGCATATACTCCGACCTTTGGAGCTGATTATGAAAAGATTGACTTTGACCAGAAAAAAACATATCCATGGTCTCCCGAACCTTATTCGGCTTTCCAAGAGACCGCAGTGGCCAAGGGTAGCTTAGATACAGAACGGGAACGGTGGGGTCTTTTTCTGAGTAATGAA
>DAOUTV010000183.1 GCA_030668505.1 Desulfobacterales bacterium
AAGTGCCTTGCGGTTTCTGTTACTGTTAAGCCGAGCGGCTTGATAACATCTTCCCTTAGAACCTCACCAGGATGAGTTGGTTTTCTTCGAGTGGTCATTTGGAACCTCCAGTTTTCAATGATAGTCTATATAATCAACGGCTACCACGTCAGGCCCGTCAAAGCGAAAGGTCACTCGCAAGTTACCTGTGACCCAAACCGACCATGTTCCTTTCTCCTTGCCGGTTTGTGTGTGCTGCTTGTTGAGTCTGTCTCTATTGTGCTTTAATTCATGCACCAGCCGTTACAAATCCAACATAGCTATACGAATCCTTGGCCGTGCCTATGAATCTTAAGGAGATCGTGGACAATGCAATAAAGCTTCTACTACCTCGGGGTCGTCATTCTCCACGTTACATCGAAATCCGTTAAGAATTAAGACCTGAACCTATATTTTCTCCCAATATGTCTGATGTAGCGGACATCTGCCAAGTTCCACAACCTGACATAAAGAGTCAAGCAAAGCCCCCAAGCTCCGCCTTTTTTATCTTGACACAACCTGAAAAAATGTGTATAAATACACACTATGGACAGTCGAAAAATTATCAAGATCCTCAAACAGAATGGTTGGCGCGAAGTGGCAAAAGTAGGTTCCCATTCTCAATTTCGGCATCCAGATAGAAAGGGGCGCGTTACCGTTCCTCACCCGAAAAAAGATATACCGATTGGCACTTTGAAAAGTATTGAACGCCAGTCGGGTATCAAATTCAACTGAGGTGTTATCATGGCAAACTTTATCGCGATCGTTCATAAAGAAAGCAAATCAGATTTCGGCGTATCGTTTCCAGACTTTCCAGGGTGTATCACCGCAGGAAAAAATATCGACGAAGCCAAGGATATGGCTCAGGAAGCTCTCACCCTTCACCTACAAGGTATGCTCGAAGATGGCGAACAATTACCTAGTCCTTCAAGACTCGAGGAAATTATGGGTGACCCCGATTACGCTAATGCAATTGCTTTCTTAGTCGTTTCAGTACCTGATACCAAACCCCGCACCGTCAGGGTAAATGTTACAGTACCTGAAATGACACTAAAACAGATCGATGCTGCTGCTAAAAAACGCGGTATGTCCAGATCGTCATTTTTGGTTCATGCAGCACAGAACGCTATTCAATCTATCCAGTCTAATGCATCTGCTTGAATCCACGACTACCGGATAACGCGCTGGAGGGAGCCTTTGAGGGACGCCCTTGATTAGCAGGAGCCTTTGAGGGACGCCCTGGGCTAGCAGGACTTGTGTTTAGCTGACCGACTAAGGGATTTGGCAATTGCAGAAGCAGACACGCCCAGATGACGTCCTGCTTCGGTTAGCGAAAGGCCGCATTGCTCAACAAGGTCTTTTGCCAATTGACTTCTGACCATTAAGACTTTCTGACGTCGGCTTCCTGATTTCAATTCGCTGATACTGACATTTTCCTTCTTGCAGAGCTTCTCTACAACTGAAGCCGCACGCTGCAAGCGCTGCTGCACGGAAAACTGCTCTTTTCTCAGTTGATCTGATTGTTCAATAAGCTGCTCCACGAACTCACCACTGCCCAAAATCCGCTCATCCGATTTCTCTCGCACTCCAAGGCGACGCATTGCCTTAACAGCTGACCAGCCGCCTTGGGATCTTATAAGACCACCTCCAACCAAATCAGGACGACGTCCCCTATCAATGCCCTTTTTGACAAATTGGCGATAGACTCTTTTTGCCTCACCCTCCTTTGCCCCGAACCACTTAAGCACATAATCTCGATCCTGCCAATCATTGTTCACTCTTCCCATCAAAACCGAGTGACCACAAAACCTATACTTGTCCAGCTTTGCCAGACTATCAACCAGGCCAACACGCAAGGGATTCAAATGAATATAGCGGACAAGTTCCTTAAAATAGATGTCTTCTTCACATATGATAGATTTGTAACGATTTTGAAACAGGTGACCGTGTCTTTGATGGCGGCGATTATAGGAAATAGCATAACCGGACAGAATCCGGCGCATATACTGGGAAAGACCCGATGGGCCGCTACGAAGAAGGATATGGGCATGGTTGGTCATCAGCGCCCAGGCATAGATTGACGACGCGCTCTCCACTGCCACCGTTCCCATGCGAGAGACAAAATCTCGTCTGTCTCGATCGTCGTCTACTATCTGTCTTCGCTCAATACCCCGGACAATGATATGATGCAGCGTCCCGGGCGCATCCAACCTGGCTCTTCTCGGCATGACTCAGCCCTTTGAAATGTATGTACCCAATGCATATCACCCCAAGTCCGACCAGTCAAGGACGTCCCCAAAGCCTCCCAAAGCCTCCCCGTAGGTGAGGCCGTTGCAGATCTCGCTTTATCCTATCCAAATTTGGTTGCATCAAAATAATATCTCACCCTGAATTCTATTCGGCAGTCGTTTTGCTTTTCACCATATTCGGTGCCCCTTTGCCCGATAATAAAGCCTGCCTTCAATCGTAACTGGAGATTGGTTATACCAGTGTACAAAAGCTCTGGAGAAAGGGAATAGCTTCCGTCATCAATATTAAAGATCCATGTAACTGATGGGGTGAAATAAAGCATGCCAAAGGGTTCTTTCTGGCTGATGCGGGTGTAAAGGTAATCCGTCATGCGATTTCTTCCACCATAACCTTCTTCAGCAAGAGCGGATGCTTTGCTTAAAAGGGCATCATCGCCTGAAGCCTGAAAAAGATCATACCCCTTATTCACGAATTCAAAAAAATCCTTCATCTCCTCGGTGCCGTACCCTGTGCCATTTCGATAGTACTCGAATATGAATGTAGTATCGTATCTTGTGAGGTATCTCATACCAAGGAGATAGCTTTTAGCATCGTATCTTCTTTGAAATGTCATTCCATTGCTGTCAATAAATTTCTGCTCAAAGTCATCAACAAAGGCGAATTCTCCATGTATAGCCCAATTTGAGGTAATATTTCGCGAAAAATCTATGCCAAATCTGGAAGCTTTGCTGTTACCTCTAAGAAACATAAAATCAATGTCAGTATCGTGGAAGAGAAAATATAGCTTGCCTGCGAAGTCCACACTGTTTATCTTTCCAAAATCGTCGTTAATGTTCTCATAAACCGGGATAATAACAGGTGTGAAGGATACTGTCTGCAAGGGCCCGCTAAAACTCTTTATGTAATCTGCTGATGCCACGATAAGCCCTTCAAGGGGGAGGCCAGGGTCATCGGGGTCTTTTGGTCTATCCACAAAGGCGACAGGGTTCCATGCATAACCCTTGCCCCATTTCAAAGTCTTTTTACCAAGATCAACGGTCAAGGGTGGCATGGGCTTCAGCGATACATACCCTTCAAACATCGTTATCTCACCTGACGACTCGACAGAGGATTCCTTGAGCTCGGCATTTGTCCGTAGAAAAAAGTCTAAAATTCCTTTCTGATAACTTGCATCTAATAAGAGCGCGAAATTATTTTCATATAAAGTCCTTCTTTTTGAACGATCATAAAAGCTAAGCTTGTAGAGAGCAGCATCTTTGTCCAGCCAGAAAAAATTTGGTCTGAATTCCAAATATCCTCCAAGACTGTAAGGCTTTCTCTCTATCTCTTTTTCTATCTGTGATAAGCCAAAGGAGTAGTCTTCCTGGGCTAGAACAAAATGGGGGAAGAGAACAAAGATTGACAGAAGTATTGTAAGTGATTTCATTCAACCCCACTACCCGCCTACCTCAATGACCCCAGATTAGGCATGAAAGTAAGTGTAAAGACCTCGTCCTTGATTTCCTTGGCCCTAATTTTTGCAAAGATCATGACCGACTTATACCCCTTGTAAAGGGGACTCTCTGTCTCAACCACTGCCGGACGCACAATGCCGCCTCCAAAATCTTTAACCTCCTTGAAGTAAAGCGTCTTAAGCAGCATCCCGGAGGAAGCATAACATTCTATTTTGATAGGGAGGAGTCTTTTATCATCGACCCACATTTTTAACAGGTGGTAGGCAACCGCCCTTGTTCTAGCCTTCAAATGAAGAAGGTCGCCCTCGTCTGTTTTTTCCAGCCTTTCAACGCTATACTCGGCACTGTAATCTATCCTCAGAATATCCGAATTATTGAACACTCCACCAGTTACAGACTGTAGGCTAGTTATACGAATCGGTTTGCCTACATTCGGGATGTAGAGCCACATATTTTCACCCACACGTAAGGTTGATCGCCCTTTTTCACTGGCAGGAGATAAAAAGACAGATGCCACTTTATCCATACCCTTTTTCACTGAATACATGATGAACTCTTTTTTTGAGCCGTCAGGTTCTATGTTCATCAACTTGCGATACATCTCAAAGCTCTCCGGATTCAGGTTTCGGTCCACTTTCTTAAGTAGATCGTCGCCATCAATGGCAAAGGCCAAAGGCGCAATCGCCACAACAAACATGATGGTTCCCATAAAGAACGCCTTTTTCATGAATCACCTCTTTGATGGGTTTTGTCTGATGAACTCTTGAACAGCTTTTTTTGCCGTGCCGGTGGCCTCGTAGTAATTTATCCCTTCTTCATCCAGGGCGATGGTAGTCTTATGGCCAAAATTACCTGCAATAACCACACTAACATTTTGTTCTGCAAGGAAACTGGCCACTTTCGGCCCAGCGCCTCTGGAAACATCATGAAACGGATTGGCCATAACCTCCATTAGCTTTCCGTGTTCGTCAAAGATCAGGTAATAGGGCGTACGCGCTGCTTTTTCGCTTACCTGGGCATTTTCCGTTTTATCAATCGCCGCCACGGCGATTATTTTCCCTTGTTCAACTTGAGCAAACACGGTACTACAAAGAAATAACGCAATTGCTATCATTAACCCTTTCATCTTTCCCCCCCTTGGTTTTGTTTTATACGTGTCCCAGTGCATCAACCGGTTCCATCCTTGAAGCTTTGTATGCAGGTTGCAGTGAAGCGAAAACGGAAACCAA
>DAOUTV010000170.1 GCA_030668505.1 Desulfobacterales bacterium
CTTAAATGGTTGCCTTTTTGTTTTTCCCGGGTTTTTGGGGACCAAGTATGATGGCTTCATAAAAAGTCGTCACTCCGGTGAAAACCGGAGTCCAGAGCCTTTTTAACTATCTAAATAGACTGGATTCCGGCTTTCGCCGGAATGACAAAAAATGGG
The DNA here is from genome assembly GCA_030668505.1 of Desulfobacterales bacterium. GTDB lineage: Bacteria > Desulfobacterota > Desulfobacteria > Desulfobacterales. The sequence continues at coordinate 157 of DAOUTV010000170.1, forward strand.
ATTTTTCGACTTTTTACGAGATCATCAAGTATGATGATTTCGTGAAAGCCTTAAAGGAATGGCCTGTGCCGCGTTATGTCACTTGCCGCAGATGATGAACTCTAACGCTAAATGGAAGATAGGTCGGTTGTTGCAACTACGGCCACGTTATGTGGGGTCTTATGTTTCAATGGCCTACGGCCTTGGCATGGCCGTCAGTGGTCATGTTCGATCGGTGGTCACTATGGCCTCAGTGGGTGAGTTACTGTTTTATGGTGCTATTTTGTACCATGCCCGCAAGCGTCAGCGATTCATGATGAAAAAGATATGGCTCGCTCTTGAGGTATACGCCGGCCTGTCCATCATCTGGATGGCTGTCAACATTTTAAGGACACAAGTGTGGCGATGGCATCCCGTGGCGTTCGGGCTGTTGCCGCTGGTGGTTTTTGGATGGTATCTAATTGCTCTAATCGGAAAACCCTTGCTTGATAGAAAGACCGATAGCGTTTTGGCCTCCGGGTTATATAGAAGACAGATTCCACTGGTTATAGCGATCGCGATCATCTGGGCGGTTCTAAACATTTACGCTTTTCCGAAGCTGCACATAAGTACCTGACTTAGCGGTTTCTGCATGGTGGGTCCACCTTGACAGTAGAAATATTTTGAAATCCAAAACACAATGTGATCCTCTCAATAGCGTTCCGATTGGAACGCCTTCAAGGATCTCCTTTTTCAATAGAACACGGAGCAAAAATGCAAGACTTAGAACAAAATAGAATCCCTGAAGACGTAAGGAGCATACATATCATTGCTATTTGCGGTACAGGGATGGGAGCCCTGGCCGGCATGCTCAAGGAGGCCGGATTTAAAGTGACCGGTTCGGATCATCATGTTTATCCTCCCATGAGCACATTTCTTGCTGAACAGGGCATCCATGTAGCTAGTGGCTTTCAGGAGAAGAACCTTTTTCATCAGCCGGACCTTGTCGTGGTTGGCAACGCTGTATCAAAGGATAATCCAGAGGTGGAGGCCATGTTTAACATGGGCCTTCCCTTTTGCTCTCTTCCTCAGGCCATGAATAGGTTTTTTGTTAATGAAAAGGTGGCCCTGCCGATTATAGGCACTCACGGCAAGACCTCTACTTCTGCCCTCCTCGCCTGGGTTCTATCCATAGCAGGGCTTGACCCTAGTTTTATGATAGGAGGCATCCTGAAGAATTTTAATCGCAACTATAACATCGGTTCCGGGCCTTACTTTGTTGTAGAAGGTGATGAATACGACACGGCTTTCTTTGACAAGGGGCCAAAATTTCTTCACTACACACCGTCTCGTGCGATCTTGACAGGTGTTGAATTTGATCATGCCGACATCTACCGGGATTTAGACCATGTCAAACAGGCATTTATCGATTTTGTCACGGCAATGCCCGATGAGGCCCTTTTGGTTGCCTGCGACGAGACCTCTACCGTACGAGAGCTCGCAGCTCGCGCCCCTTGCTGGGTCGCAACATACGGCTTTGAGGAGAGATCCCCCTGGCGACTTGAAAGTCTGCGATTTGATCCGCCTTGGACTTATTTTGAAGTCACAATACGAGGAGAGCCGTTTGGGACTTTTAGGATACCTCTCATGGGTCGTCATAACGCCCTGAATGCACTGGCTGTTATTGCAGTCGCAGATGATCTGCGGATACCAAAAGATATTATCTCCAGGGCACTTGAGACCTTCGAGGGGATCAAACGTCGCCAGGAGGTTAGGGGCGTCAAACGAGGTATCACGGTTATCGATGATTTTGCTCATCATCCCACTGAGGTGAGGGAGACGCTTGCCGCAGCCCGGGGTTTTTACGCAAACAATAGACTTGTTGCCGTTTTTGAGCCACGAACCAATTCGAGCATGCGCAAGGTCTTTCAAAAAGTATATCCTAAGTCTTTTGATGATGCGGACCTGGTCTGCATACGAAAGCCACCACTGCTGGAAAAGATACCGGCCGATGAGCGGTTTTCATCAGAGGAGTTGACCCGGGATCTCAAGGACCGTGGAAAAGAGGCCCATTACTTTCCTGATACTGAGACCATTATCGACTATCTCGTTTCGGATGCGAAGCCTGATGATGTTATCCTTATCATGTCCAACGGGGGGTTTGAAAATATTCACGAAAGGTTATTGAAAAGACTGTAAAAAATTGTTTGCAGTGGCAAGTTTCACCGAAACGTGGTATGAAAAACAGGAAAAGAGAATCATATAAGACACCTAACCCGGACAAGCCGGAACCAAAAAGAAGTGCCTAAAGTGAACTAAAGTGCCTAAAGTTAAAAGCTGAAACACCGTTCAATTAGTTTTATTGGTTCCGTTGGTTCGATTGGTTAGAAACCAATAAAACCAATTCAACCAATCTGACTAATGAAACGAGTAAGCAAACAGTTTCTTTAAGTCTTTAACTTTAGCTCACTTTTTGTTGAACACAGCAACGATGTTCTGCCAGAAAATACACGAATTTTAGAACTAAGGAACTAAAAAGGGAGATGCCGTGGACCCCAAACAGCAGAGCCTGTTACGCAAACTTCCGGGTGTAGACCATGTTATCGAATTGTGGGACAAGGTCCAGCCGGTGGAAGATGTGCCCAGAGCCTTGTTAGTGCGGTCGATTCGTAGCACCCTTGACCGACTTCGTACGAGGATTCTTGCCGGCGATGAGTTCCCGGATGAAACCGTGTTAGGCGACGATCAACTCCTGGGACTAGCCGCGCAGGCGGTAAACAAGAGTTTGGAATTCAATCTGAAGCGCGTGATCAACGCGACAGGCGTAGTCGTTCACACCAACCTAGGCCGTTCCTTGCTACCCGAAAGCGTAGCGAAGCATGTGGCCGAGATTTCGAGTCGGTACGCGAATCTTGAATTCGATCTACAAAAAGGGGAGCGGGGTTCCAGATATAGCTGCGTAGAAGATATTTTGTGCGAGTTAAGCGGAGCTGAAGCCGCAATGGTTGTAAATAATAATGCCGGAGCGGTCTTTTTGTCTTTGGAAACACTGGCAAAAGGAAAAGAGGTGATTGTCTCAAGGGGGGAGCTGGTGGAAATTGGAGGCTCATTCCGCATACCGGAAGTAATGGCCCGAAGCGGTGCCAGGCTGGTTGAGATCGGCACAACCAATCGGACTCATCTGGCAGATTATGAAGGGGCAATCCGTGACGAGACAGCATTATTTCTCAAGGTTCACACCAGCAATTACAGCATGGTGGGGTTTACGGCTGAAGTTTCTCTAAAAGACCTGGTCGCATTAGGGGCCAAGTATCATCTTCCTGTCATGAAAGATTTGGGTAGCGGCAACTTTGTAGATTTTTCAAAATACGGTCTCATATGGGAACCTACCGTTCAGGAGACCGTAGCAGCCGGTGCCCATGTGGTCACCTTCAGCGGCGACAAGATGCTGGGAGGACCCCAGGCCGGAATCATTGTAGGTCGAAAAGATATACTCGAGCGCATCAAGAAAAACCCCATTAACCGGGCCCTCAGAATCGATAAGATGACTCTGGCAGCCCTTGAGGCCACATTGCACCTGTATCGAGATGAATCCAAGGCTGTCTCGACCATTCCCACACTGCGTATGCTCACCCTGCCTACCAAGGTCATTGCCAACAAGGCAAAACGGCTCCTGAAACGATTTAGAAAACTGGCAGATGACCGTCTGGAAGCTGTTATTATAAACGCCTCGTCACGTGTGGGTGGAGGCGCCCTGCCACTGCAAGAACTTCCGACCAGTTGCGTGGGCGTCATGATAAAGGGGCTCTCGGCAAACCGTATTGACCGCGCTATGCGTGAAGCCACTACACCCGTGATCGGGCGCATTGAAAACGACCTTTTTGTGATGGACATGCGTACCGTTCAGGATGAAGAGATAAACATGATAGCCTCAACATTCAAAAAAACTTTTGCGGAGGCGTAAATGGAAGAGCCTTTTGTCGGAACAGACGCCCTGAAAGATGCGTTTCCGCAGATGCCAGTAGGTCAGGAATTCAAGAGCCTTTTTGAGACATCTGCAGAGAAGAATGACCGATTTGCTATGCTTATCATTCATTTTGACAATTTTGACAAGATGTTGAAACAACTTGGGGAAGATATCACATCGGTTGTGATGGTAAGGCTGGCACGCATAATACATGGTCTTAGCAAGACCTGTCCCATGAGGTGGGGGCGACTTGACCAGGAGCGCTTTGCATGTTTCTGCCCGGATATGGAGGAGGCTGCCGCCGTTCAATTGTCAAGGGAGATCCAGGGGCGCCTTGCGCTGGTCGGCGAAGAGACAGTGTCTGTTGGGGTGGCTGTATACCCGTTCTGGCCTTTCGAAAAGATGTCTATTCTGGATAACGCCCAAAAAGCACTGGACCATGCTGCATTTTTTGGACCAAACACCGTTACGCCATTTGATGCGGTCAGCCTGAACATCAGTGCTGACAAGCTCTATCAATACGGAGATATTGACGGAGCCATTGAAGAGTTTAAAAAGGCTCTGGCTGTAGATCTTCAAAACGTGAATGTCCATAACAGTCTTGGTGTGTGTTATGGTGTGCAGGGCAAGTCGGATCTGGCTGTTGATGCCTTTGAAACAGCGCTCCGCCTTGATCCAAAAGACGTTATGGCCACGTATAACCTTGGGCTTGCCCACCTGAAGCAAGGTGATCGGGAAAAAGCACTCGATCTGTTTCTTGTGGCATACAGTCTCGACGGAGACAACCCGGAAGTGGCCTACCATATAGCCGACTGCTATCGAGAGAAGGATCAAACCGAAGCGGCAATTGAATATCTCGAAAAAGCTGCCCGGAATGCGCACAAAGGGGCACATATATTCCAGGCCCTGGGAGAGTGTTACCTGGAGACAGAGATGTTTCGGGAGGCTGCCAAGGCCTATGAAAAGGCAATTAGACAGAACCCAACCAATGCGAAAAACTTAAGCGATCTCGGTTATCTGTATGGAACGTTAGGTGAAAATCTCGAAATCGCTATTGTCCTAGGTCGAGAGAGTGCCAGAATTGAACCAAACAATGGA
>DAOUTV010000101.1 GCA_030668505.1 Desulfobacterales bacterium
AGGATACAGACCGCGATTTTTTCATGAGCGGCCAGGAGGCCAAGGAGTACGCTATTGTGGATCATGTGATCACCCAGCGGGAAGCTGACCAGGCCTCCAAAGACAATAAAGCTAAATAGAGTCCATCCATGAATACCCCAAATGGATTGTTCATACATTTCCCCTCCCCCAACCCCCTCCCTCCAGGGGAGAGGGCGTTGATGGATGGAAACTAAATAACAGTGTGAGGGAGCCAGCATTGGGTGAGGCTGGTCTACTATTTGCTGGCCATATTGAGTTAACTAACTATATGGAAATGATTTTTGGATTGCCTTTTCAGCAAATTGTTTTATAATAGAGTTAATGGGGTCCGTCCAGATTCCAGGGCCCACCCGCCAGTGCCAGTCTTTGGCAGACGAACCCATCCCGTCATTGCCAATGAACAAAGTACATGCAACATATGAGGTGGCAGACGATGGCAGGCGGGGGCGGGTCACTCTCTCAGGAGAGGCGGTTGGGGTTGGAGAAATGAATCCATTTTTTGGAGGAACACATGGCTAAACGAGGAAGCGTCGACGTCGACGGTTTGCGGTGTTCGTTTTGCGGTAAAAGCCAGGATGAAGTTAAGAAACTGATTGCCGGGCCTGCTGTCTATATCTGTGACGAGTGTATTGAACTGTGTATTGAGATTATTGAAGAAGAACATGAAAAAGAGACAGGAACTCAGAACAAGGGGGAATTTCCTGCGCCGGCTATTATCAAGGCATCTCTGGATGAGTATGTGATAGAACAGGAACGGGCCAAGAAGATCTTGGCGGTAGCTGTTGATAACCATTACAAGCGCCTTGAGTCACGGGTAAACACGAATGATGTGGAACTACAGAAGAGCAACGTACTTCTGATTGGGCCTACTGGTTGTGGAAAAACGCTTATGGCTCAGACGATGGCAAAGTTTCTTAACGTGCCGTTTACGATTGCAGATGCGACCTCCCTGACGGAAGCGGGATATGTGGGAGAAGATGTTGAAAATATTATCCTGTCGCTCCTTCAGAATGCCGATTATGATCTGGAAAGGGCCTCCAAAGGAATTGTCTACATTGATGAGATCGACAAGATTGCCCGCAAAGGGGACAACCCATCCATTACCCGCGATGTTTCAGGTGAAGGGGTGCAGCAGGCACTTCTTAAGATCATTGAGGGGACGACTGCCAGCGTACCGCCCAAGGGAGGGCGGAAGCATCCTCAGCAAGATTTTCTCAAGGTTGACACCTCCAACATTCTGTTCATATGTGGCGGTACCTTTAACGGTTTGGAAGAGATCATACAGCAAAGACTAGGTGGCAAGGTCATGGGTTTTGGGGCTGATATCCAAAGTCGAAAGGAGCGAAACATCGGTGAGATACTCCAGATGGTTCAACCTGCAGACCTTATAAGATTTGGCCTGATTCCAGAGTTTATGGGGCGACTTCCGGTGATCGCCACGCTGGGCGAACTAAATGAGGCTGCCCTGGTCAGGATACTCACAGAACCCAAGAATGCCCTGGTGAAGCAGTTTCAGAAGCTCTTTGAATTTGAGAATGTAGCCCTCCGCTTTACAGATAGCGCCTTGAAGGCTGTTGCCGGAAAATCCATGGAGCGTAAATCCGGGGCACGAGGTCTTAGGGCCATTATGGAAACGGCCATGCTTGACATCATGTATGAGATCCCTTCCATGAACGAGGTCAAGGAGTGCGTCATCAACGAGGAGGTTATTTTGAATAATGAGGAGCCGATTTTGCTCTTCGAACAATCCAAGGAAATGGTTTCGTCTCAATAGTAGGGTCTTTATTTTTCAGGCACTAGCTATGTTTATTTCTTAGGTCATAACAATGTTTAATATAACGAAATTGAAGAAAACTATGAATGATTCAGAACAAAAGCTTCACCTTCCACTTCTTCCACTCAGGGATGTTGTGGTCTTTCCTCATATGGTCGTCCCCCTCTTCGTAGGACGCTCCAAGTCGGTTAATGCCTTGTCTAACGCCATGAACTTGGACAAGAGGATTCTGCTGGCCACCCAGAAGAATGCCGGAACAGACTCGCCCGGTGAAAAGGACATATATAGTATTGGGACGATTGGGACGGTGCTTCAACTGCTTCGGCTGCCGGACGGAACGGTTAAAGCGCTGGTCGAAGGCAAAAAACGGGCGCACATAACGCATTTTGCCGACAAAGAAAAATACAATCTGGTTGAGATTGAGCCAATTGTCGAACCTGAAGTAGCAGAGCCTGAAAGTGAAGCAATCAGCCGAACGGTTCTGAAAATGTTTGAAGATTATGCCAAGATTAACAAGAACATTTCAAAGGATCTCACAAGTAACATTTTGGCTATAAGTAACGTGTCTCAGCTGGCCGACACTGTTGCGGCCCACTTCAATTTCAAGATCCAGGACAAGCAGCGTTTGTTAGAAGCAGTCCCTCCGATGGAGCGCATGAACCTTCTTTTCCTTTTAATGCAGGCCGAAATTGAAATCTACAAGACGGAGCAGAGAATCAAAGAACGGGTAAAGAAGCAGATGGGAAAGACACAGAGGGACTATTATCTTAACGAACAGATGCGTGCCATCCAGAAGGAGATGGGGGCCAAAGACGACTACAAGAGCGAACTGGACGAACTCCAGGGCCGTATCAAACGCAAACGAATGTCTAAGGAAGCGGCTGCAAAAGTAAGGCAAGAATTCAAGAAACTTAAACTCATGGCCCCCATGTCTGCAGAGGGGTCTGTGGTTCGAAATTACATTGACTGGCTGATTAGTGTTCCCTGGTTTAATCGAAGCAAGCTCCAGACGGATATTGCTAAGGCGGAGGCTATCCTGGAGGAAGACCATTATGGGCTGGAAAAACCTAAAGAGCGCATCTTAGAGTATCTGGCTGTGCAAAAGCTGGTCAAGAAGATACGAGGCCCGATTCTGTGTCTTGTGGGTCCGCCTGGGGTAGGGAAAACCTCTTTGGCCAAGTCTGTGGCGCGGTCTACGGGGCGAGCATTTGTCCGGCTTTCCTTGGGTGGGGTCAGGGATGAGGCCGAGATCCGAGGGCATCGACGTACCTATATTGGGGCGATGCCCGGCAAGATCATCCAATCCCTTAAAAAGGCCAAAGTCAACAATCCTGTTTTTTGCCTGGACGAAGTGGACAAGATGAGTGTTGATTTTCGGGGCGACCCCTCGGCGGCCCTGCTGGAAGTCCTTGACCCCGAACAAAACTTTGGGTTTAATGACCACTACATGGATGTGGATTATGATCTTTCGGATATTCTCTTCATCACCACCGCTAACAACCTGCACGGGATTCCTCTTCCGCTTCAGGACCGCATGGAGATTATTCGATTACCCGGATACACTGAGCATGAGAAACTTCAGATAGCTAATGGTTTTTTGGTTCCCAAACAGACCGAAACGAACGGATTATCAAAAGACAACATCCAGTTTACCAAGAACGCTGTTCAGGCTATCATCCGTCGTTATACACGCGAGGCGGGCGTACGGAATCTTGAGCGCGAAATTGCGTCTGTTTGCCGGAAGGTGGCCCGCGAGATAACGAAAGAGGATGGGAAGCGGTTTGCCAAGATAACAGGCCAGTCCATACAAAAGTACCTGGGTGTGCCACGGTTCCGGTACGGACAGGTTGAAGAAAAGGACGAAATCGGCCTGGCCACAGGTTTGGCCTGGACGCACGTGGGTGGAGAACTGCTGGCCATTGAAACGGTCATCATGCCCGGCGGGGGAAAGCTTACAGTAACAGGAAAGCTGGGCGATGTTATGCAGGAATCTGCCAGGGCCGCCTTGAGTTATGTTCGGTCCAGGGCACACAGACTCGGTCTAAAGAAGCATTTTTATAGAAGGGTTGATATCCATGTTCACGTCCCCGAAGGGGCCACGCCTAAGGATGGGCCGTCGGCAGGGATAACCATGGCAACGTCAATTGTATCTGCGCTGATCAAGAGGCCGGTTCGCCGTGATCTGGCCATGACCGGAGAGATTACCCTTCGGGGCCGTATTTTGCCCATTGGAGGGCTAAAAGAGAAAATCATAGCGGCCCACAGAGGAGGGATATCTCAGGTTATTATTCCTGATGAAAACAGTAAGGATTTAAAAGAAATTCCCGCAAAGATCCTGAAACAGGTCGAAGTGATTACAGCAAGCCACGTGGATGATGTTTTGTCCCGTGCGATCATTTTACTGCCTGGCGAGACACTTTTTAAAGAAGAAGACGATGAGATTATTCCTGCGGGATTGATTCCACAGAAGGAAGAAGCAGTAAGACCCTTTCAGGTAAACTAAGGGCTTGCGCGTTCAATCGCAGGTTACGAGTAATGATTCACGAATAACGATGCCTTGGGCGGGTAGCTCAGTTGGGAGAGCATCGGCCTTACAAGCCGGGGGTCACAGGTTCAAGCCCTGTTCCGCCTACCAAACGATTTCAATGGGTTAGCCGATTTTGGTTAACCCATTTTTCGTTCTCAGACTGCCCAGGGCAAGCCCTTTTTTCTTGCTTTCAAGCTGATGAGCCTTCAAAGCTTCCGCAATCTGTAGACTCATATCCACAGGCCGCCCCTTGCCATTCAAATCACCTTCTCACTTCTTCTTTGCCCTTTTCAAATACTCAGTCACAGCCTTGATGATCAAATCCTTCAACGTGATTCCTTCAATAGCAGCTTGAATCTTTACCTTGCGGTGTAGATCGTCTGGGAAATTCCTTAGATTTATCGTCATTACGTTTTGACACCCCCTTTCTGTCATGCTGTAATACATAGGGTGTCAATGATAAAATGCATTCCGATATCTACTTGATAAGGAGAGAAAAAACCGCTTTATATCGCCAATTTTCTGTATAAAAACCTATATACCATTGTAGGATGTTACCTTGACCAATGGAGCACTCTGTGATAGGAGTCCTGTAAATTTCAACCGGATTCATTGACCCTAACCAAGAGGGTAATATGACCTGAACACTAAGACCCCATTTCTCCCAAAAAGAGGCGGGGTTTTGTGGTTTTGATTCACCTTTGGAACAAAGGACCAAGAGCTTACTACACATGAGAAACAAGAAGGAACGCTAATTATGCCCGTGACTGTGGGAGACTTGCCGGAAGTTCTGAAAGCCCATCGCCTTTGGCTCAAGTCTGATGGAAAACAAGGCATTCTGGCCGACCTGAGCGGAGCCGACCTGTTCCAAGCCGACCTGAGTGAAGCCGACCTGAGCAGAGCCGACCTGAGCGAAGCCAACCTGAATTTGGCCAACCTGTTCCAAGCCAGGCTGAGCGAAGCCAACCTGATCGAAGCCAGGCTGATTGGAGCCGACCTGAGCGGAGCCGACCTGAGCGGAGCCAAACTGAGCAGAGCCGACCTGAGCGGAGCCAGACTGATTGGAGCCAGACTGAGCGGAGCCAGACTGATTGGAGCCAGACTGAGCAGAGCCTACCTGATGAGAGCCAACCTGATGGAAGCCTACCTGTACCAAGCCAAACTGAGCGAAGCCTACCTGATCGAAGCCGACCTGGGTGGAGCCGACCTGAACGGAGCCAAACTGAGCAGAGCCGACCTGAGCGGAGCCAGGCTGATTGGAGCCAGACTGAGCGGAGCCAACCTGATGGGAGCCAACCTGAGCAGAGCCGACTTGAGCGAAGCCAACCTTAGCGGAGCTGAGGTGATAAGAGTCGACTTGAGCGAAGCCAACCTAGTAAACTCCGACTTACACAAAGCTGACATCTCGGGTGCGTGTTTAGATGATGCAAACACTTCCCGCTGGAACATAGAGGATATCATTTGCACCCATTTGGTGACCGGACCAGACAGAAAGCGTATAGATTATGCCCCAAAAGAATTTGAGCAAAAGCATATCTACTTAGACAAGCTGAGTGACATCGTTCTCAATCTGCCATTGTCCGAATTGACGTATTGCGCGGGCTTGATGATGGAGTCTGCAATCAACCAACATCAACCCAGTATTCCGATAAGGTTCAAAGGGCAGGAGGCGCTATCCGACAAAACCACCAAATTATCTTTCATTGTTTTTGCTTCTGACGATGACGAGGTCAGCAAGAATAAGGATCAACTGGACGCAATTGAACAAAACCTCACCCAGTTGGTTGAAGATAAAAGACAGCCCAAAGGTGTATTGGGGTGGGCTGATGAAATACCTCTGGGACCTAGTTGGTTCCCCTTGAGAGCGAGACTTGCAGAAATAGAACGTATACTCACTAAACGATATAATCAACTATCACAGATTTTTAAAAAAGGGTGGGAGTGCATTCAGTCCTCAATTGCTCATTAGTAGAATGCTTAGTTCATCTTATATCAACCCTAACCAAGGGTATGCCATATACCGAATACCCAAGACCCCGTTTCTGGTCAGGAGGGTTGGGGTTTTGATACAGACATAAAATCGTAACTTCTTGGAATGTACAGAAGGTGGCAAGAGATCAACATCCGAGTTTTCCCTGGTAGAAGTGTCGATAATGTGCAGAGATCTATTATCGTTGTCGTGATTTTCAGTTTCTCCAAGGGCCACCAGTGGGAATCTATACCGCCATCAAACGACAATACGCAATGACCTTTCGTGGGGTATCTTAGGTGTGTATAGGCCACCTAACTTGCGACGAGAAATGTAAGAAGTCATGCAAACTTTCATTCAATGTAAAATCAACCGCTTACAAAAAGGCTACCGATTGAGCGAGATGCTA
>DAOUTV010000220.1 GCA_030668505.1 Desulfobacterales bacterium
CAAGTTCTCTGAGACGCATTTTCTCTTCCTGATCTTTGATTATCATGATGCTCCATGGTTGAAGATTAAAGCTGGATGGTGCTTTTGCCGCCATCTCCACCACCTCACGGAGGAGGGCATCGGAAACAGGTTTTTCAGAATTAAAAAAATTGACTGCCCGTCTTTTGTTAATGACCTCTTTAAAGTCCATGACTCCTCCTTTCTGCTTCTGTCAGAGCACTTCCTGTCTCAATTTTTGATTGTTAACGTTCGCCAATAAGTCTCTCTCTTGAAAGCAACGAGGATGCCTCTTGATCCATGAGCCATATCAGTTGTCCGCTTACGGGTCGAACCCCCCGGACGGGCAACGAAGAGTCGGTTTCTTCAAATAGGGCCTTGATAACCAGCGCCTTTTCTTTTCCTGCAACCAGGAAGACTATTTGCCTGGCATGGTTCAGGACAGGGAAGGTCATGGTGAGACGGCTGACATCAGGGATACCCCCTTTGACAGCCACCACCCACTTTTCCCGCTCGTCCAGGGCGCGTTGACCAGGAAAAAGGGAGGCAGCATGTCCGTCCTGGCCAATCCCAAGAAATATCAAATCAAAGGTTGGAAGTGACCGTTCATTTGATCCGAAAAAATCCTTGAGCTCCTGCTCGTATTGCTTCGCTCCGTCTTCAGGGAAGTCCTCTGCCGGCATAGGGTGGATTTGCGTGGCCGGGATGGGAATGTGATCAAGAAAGTCTGCCTTTGCTGCACCGAAGTTGCTGGCCGGGTCCGTCTCTCGGACGCACCTCTCATCAACCCAAAATATATTGGTGCCATTCCATGGGATGTCGGAACAGTAGGGTTCTTGGCTGAGCAACCTGTGTACTGGCCTTGGCGTGGAGCCGCCAGAGAGGGCCACGACAAAACGACCCTGCTTGGTGACGCAATCTCTGGCGTTTTTGCTGAAAATATCTGCAGCCCGAAAGGCCCAATCAGTATTGTCCTGAATGATTATTTTGGATTCGGGCAACAGCCCGTCAAGACCCCCCATTTTTTTCAAGACCTCATTTTTGACGATTTCGTAAAAAGTCGTCACTCCGGTGAAAACCGGAGTCCAGAGCCTTTTTAACTATCTGAATAGACTGGATTCCGGCTTTCGCCGGAATGACAAAAAATGGGATTTTTCGACTTTTTACGAGATCATCAATCATGTCGCAGCGGAAAATCAGCGATTTGAACTGTTAGAGCCCGAAGGGTTGATCCGCCTTTTCCCTATGCCTCATAGAGTTCGTACACCAACTTCTGAAACCAGGGAGGCTTCTGTAGTATTACAAAAATCAAGATCAAACCAACAATCGGGATGGGGATAACCGCGTCAACGATAGACAGACCTACCAGGTAGATGAGAGATTGAGTCCTGAGAGTCATGAAGCCTCCAAGCCCTCGCTTAGCAAGTATTGACGACTTCGTAAAAAGTCTTTTGCGAAGGACATTGAGCATTTTGGGAGAAAAGCACTCGAGATGTTCAGCGTCAGAAAATGCTAACTGTTTGAGGGCGTTAGCCCGAGTTTTAGCATTTTAGCTGAGCATCTTGAGTGCGCCCAAAATGCTCACGGAGTGAGGAAAATTGACTTTTTACGAGTGCATCAAGTATTAGATGTTCCCACTTTTTTCCTTAACTTAAGCATTTCCCGCACGTCCGTCATCGCAGGGGTCATCTTCATTCTTTGCCCTTGCGTGCTCGGCACTGGGTGCGGTAGTACAAAAGGATCGATCAACAACTTTTAAAGGTTCTCCGCAACAATCGGAAACCTCTGGTTTCCCACCTTTAGCTTCCACTGTTTTTCCACATTTTATGCATTGATATGCCTGCTCTTTGCTCATATGCCCCCCTTTCTTGTTTGTGTGATTTCCGGCGGCCTTAGCACCTGTCCATTGAGACAATTCTGTTTCACCCTTGTGTCAACGAACTCTCCTGTTAAATACGTATATTAACATATTTAACAGCTTTTTGAAAAGGCGCTTTCAACATCAAATAAGTATAGAGACGTTGTGCCACAACCGGCCCGATAACCCCTTAGGGCTCGCGCAAAAATAACTTACCATTTTGGGCGAGCCCTTAGTCTCCTGAAATTTTATTACTGATCTCTTCCCAGTCTTTCACATTCTCTGCATACTCTGATGCCTCGAAGCTGAAGGCAAGGGGCTTATATTCTTTGGCAGATTCGATGACCTTCGGGCCTCCAATGATGGCCTCTATCCTCAAATCCTTCTCAGCGATCTCATCAAATATTGCTCCTTGTCTCCAGGAAACAACAGGTAATTGTTGGAATCCATTTTTTTCTATCCATACTTTAACGGCTCTCAAACCGACAACGCTTGTTTGAAGGTACACAATTGAAAACATTTTTTGGATCTCTGTTATGGCCTTCTGGCTCCCATGCTTTGGCTCCCATGATAATAGTCCTTCTAACAGGCTACCCTCAACATCAACAAAGACAATGCTCGCCCCTCTTTTTAGAGAAAGGAGTAGTCCGGTATCTTCGTCCTTATCTGATATTACTCTTATTGGACACAGACCAGTTTTTAATGAGGTAAACTGTTTAAACGCGACACCGTCGCCGCCCGAAAGGGTCTTACCAATAGACTGCCCATCAACGAAAAACTCAACAAGTTCACCACCTTTTCTAAAAAGTTTCCCACTTGTCTCAGCCCTGAGCATGACCTTCTGGCCTTCTATTACAACCGTGTCATAGACTGTAACACGTGATAGTGCACTGGCTGGAAATACACAGAATAAAATGGCAAGGCAGATAAAGACCGCAAGGCCCCTCATTTATACTCTTTCCCTTTCATTATATTTCAGATGAGACCGCCCTAACAAAATAGTAACATGAAAAATCTTGCCAGGACACATACCCCAGGTGCAGGCTTAAATACCACGCTGCCACAAAAGAGCGGCGGTCCGAGCTCCACAGCCATAGCTTATCTTGATCAAAGAGCGGCTCAATGCAAAGATCAACTGCCCGGGGCACCTCTGTGAGCAACGACATGAGCTCATCTACCGTGGGGAGCCGCCAGTTGGTTCGCCCGGCAAGGCGGTCCTTGTTCAATTGTTCTATATATTCATGGGCCTCGTACCAGCTTATGGGATAGTCCGAGCCCGCCTGCTGCCAGACCAATCGAGTTAACCTGTCTGTGATAGTGCCATCCGGGTTTTGCTGAAAATCATTAGCCAAATAGTTTATTGGACGCCACACCTTGTCCAGTCCAAATACCTTTCGTGCCTTCCCGGGGGCCACCTTGACCGCTTGGGCTCGAAGCTTCTTTTTTGACCGCAGTCTTTTTGGCGCAAGCATCTTGGGCATCCGGCAAACCCTTGCTTTTTTCTCTTCCCAGGCTGAACTCAACTCATCAAGGGAGCCAAGCATCTCCTTTGCGCCGGCAAACCGCTTCTCTCTATCCGTGGCTATGGCCTTGTCTATAAAGACATCCCAGTTAGGGTCCAGGTCTGGGTTCACCTGGCTGAGCCTTTGAAATGGTTCTATGGGAAGGGCGCCCGTGAGCATGCGGTAAAGCATAACGGCTACAGGGTAGATGTCTGTCCTGGCATCGACCTGGTCTGGGTCTTCCTCTTGTTCAGGTGCTGCATAATATGGTGACCCGACCTTAAGGTTCGGTGGGCCTTGAAAGGTTTCCCCTCGGAGCTTGGACAGACCGAAATCACTAATCTTTACCCTGTCTTCATCAGTAATCAAAATATTGTAGGGCTTAATATCCCGGTGGATAATGTGGGTTTCGTGGAGGCGTGAAAGTCCCACTAAGATTTGACGCGTGTAGTAAATTGCCTTATCAACCGCCAGGCTGCGTGATGGCTCCTCCACGCGGTAAGTCTCCCCGATCATAAGGCCCAGGTTGTGGCAATAGTATTCCATCACAAAGAAGCTGAGGTCATCGGAGTCCTGATAGTCCCAGACAGCCACAATGTGAGGATGTCGCAAACTCGCCATAGTCACTGCCTCTGTGACAAAGAGTCTTTTGATTTCCTCTTTTCCGAGCAGATCAACAAGGTTTGGGTGCGGCGACAGGAGTTTCAATGCCGCAACCTTGCCAATGACAGGTATCCGAACCTTGTAGACCTTTGCCATGCCGCCTTTGCCGAGAAGGCCGCAAATCTCATACTTGCCTATTCTTTTCATATCAGACCTATGTTGCCTAATACTAATGGGAGCAGAAAATAGATTGCATGTATTTATGCGCTTATCTGACTCTAAAAGACCGAACATTCACCGCCCGTTCGTTTCACTCACTTGAGTCACAGAGCGCTCTGAGAAATCCGTTTTTTCATTTGCCGGGAGATGGCGGCAAATGAAAACCAGCAGTCCCGCCTTTTGGCGGGATGTAAATTGCCCGCAGGGCCGAGCTTTTTTTCCTGATCGTCATCTCCCGATCAGGAAAAAGTAA
>DAOUTV010000124.1 GCA_030668505.1 Desulfobacterales bacterium
AGAATCTCATCTAGGAGCCTTTCTATGACCGTGTGGAGCCTTCTGGCGCCTATGTTTTCGGTACGCCCATTCACCTCAGTGGCAATCTCTGCAAGGGCAGAAATTGCATCGTCATTAAATACCAAATCTATACCCTCGGTCTTGAGCAGGGCCTGGTACTGAAGAACAAGGGCATTCTTCGGCTCAGTCAGTATTCTGACGAAATCTTCCTTACCCAAAGACTTGAGTTCGACCCGAATCGGAAACCGACCCTGGAGTTCCGGGATCAGGTCAGAGGGCTTGCTGGTATGAAAGGCCCCAGAGGCGATAAAGAGGATATGGTCGGTCTTAACCATGCCATACTTTGTAGTGACCCTTGATCCTTCTACAACAGGAAGGAGATCCCGCTGAACACCTTCCCTCGACACATCCGGCCCGTGGGTCCCCTCTCTGCCGCTGACCTTGTCGATCTCATCAAGGAAAATAATCCCCGACTGTTCGACCTTGGCTATCGCCTCTCTTACCACTTTGTCCATGTCCACCAGCCTTTGGGCCTCCTCCTGAGTGAGGATTTCCATTGCCTCCGGAACTTTTACTTTCCGCTTCTTAGTTCGTTTCGGGAACATGCCGCCGAACATGTCTTTAAGGTTAATATCCATCTCCTCCAGCCCAGCACTGGAAAATATCTCCACCACGGGCATGCTCCGCTCGGCCGTCTCCAGATCGATATACCGATTGTCAAGCTTGCCCTCCCGTAACATCTTCCGAATCTTTTCGCGTGTCGAGGATTGTTCGGTTGCATCTTTCCGGACCAGTTCCAGTGTCTTTTCTCCCCCCTCAGAATCCTTGGATGTCTCAGCCTCCCTTTTGGGCGGAAGGAGAATATCAAGCATCCGTTCCTCAGCAATTCCTTGAGCCTTTGTCTTGACCGCTTCACGCTCCTTGGATTTAACCATATTGACGGCCAACTCTGCCAGATCCCGAATCATAGACTCCACATCTCGGCCCACATATCCCACCTCAGTAAACTTGGATGCCTCAATCTTCAAAAAGGGGGAATCCGCAAGCCGGGCCAGGCGTCTAGCAATCTCGGTCTTTCCGACCCCTGTGGGACCAATTAGAATGATATTTTTCGGAGCAATCTCATCTCGCAAGTCTTCCGCAACCTGCTGTCGTCGCCAACGGTTCCTCAGAGCAATGGCCACTGAGCGCTTGGCATCCTTCTGACTAATGATGTACTTGTCCAACTCTGATACGATTTCACGTGGTGTCAGATGTTCCATATCATTTAAGCTCTTCAATGGTAATGTCCTCGTTAGTGTAAATACAAAGCCCGGCCGCAATCTTCATGGCAACATCCGCAATCGTTCTTGCATCTATATCGGTGTTACGGATCAAGGCAATCGCTGCGGCCTGAGCGTACGCTCCGCCCGATCCAATACCCAATACACCCTCATCCGGCTCGATCACATCGCCGTTTCCGGATATCAGGAATAGTTGATCCGAGTCAGCGGCCACCAGAATGGCTTCCAGTCGTCTCAAGTACTTGTCGGTCCTCCAGTCCTTGGCCAACTCAACGGCGGATCGTGTGATATTCCCATTGAATTGCTCAAGTTTCCCTTCAAATCGCTCATAGAGATTAAGAGCGTCTGCAGTGGCTCCGGCAAAGCCGACGATAATCTTATCTTCATATATCTTCCGAACTTTCTTGGCGTGATGTTTCATAATGGTATCCTTCATGGTCACCTGGCCATCGCCTGCCATAACTACATGACGGCCTCGCCGTACCGCCAAAATCGTTGTTCCATGAAAATTTATTATTTCCCCATTCATATTAACTCCCAGCTTCCAAACCGGTCAAGCCGGATCAAAGACAATCATCGGGACTTAGGGCTCGCGCAAAAATAACTTCACATTTTGGCATCTCAGCTTCAGGCCATCTTTGACCGATAATCATTCGCAATATCCGCGAAATAGCCGGCTATTCCTGTGGTTTTGCTCAATCGGATCGGCCAAAGCTAACCCAAATCTGAGCGCCAATTCTGCCAAGTTATTCTTGCGAAAGCCCTTAGGCTACCCTATCGTCTAGGGTGTGCCTTATCATATACCTCCATTAACCGGCCAATACTCACGTGAGTATATCGTTGGGTTGTCTTCAGGCTTGCGTGACCTAGCAATTCCTGCACCACACGCAGGTCTGCTCCAGCATCAAGCATGTGGGTGGCAAAGGTGTGCCGAAGTCCGTGCGGGCTTATCGGACGCAACAGTCCCAACTGTCGAACCACTACTTCCAGCAACCGGGCTATGGAGCGGGTGCTTAAACGGCCTCCCCTGCTGTTCAAAAACAATGGCTCGCTGTCTTGGATCACCGATCCAGTCGTCTTAAGCCTTGTATCCACGTAGGCACGTATTCGACCAAGAGCCTTTTTACCCACAGGGGCCAACCGCTCTTTGTTTCCCTTTCCGATGACCCTCACAAAACCACTATAGAAATCCACGTCCCCAATATCCATGCCTGCCAATTCGGCCACCCTAACACCTGTGGAATAGAGGGTCTCCAAAATGGCCCGGTTCCGCAAAGCAAGGACCGTCTCCCCTTTCACCCCGTCCAGCAGACGAAACATGTCATCCACCGGTAGATAGTTAGGTATAGTTCTTCCCCGCTTGGGGGTCAAAACCGTGTCAGCCGGGTTTGTTCTTATTGCCCCCCTTTTGACCAGAAATCGGAAAAAGGATCTTATAGCTGATAGTTTTCTGGCAATGGTGCTCTTTTGGTTCTTCTTGTATAGAAAACCCATATAGGAACGGATTACTATGTCATCCACATTACAAACGTCTACCTTTTCCCCTCGCCTAAGCAGTCCAATCTCGGAATCTCGAAGATAGGCCAAGAACTGCTCAAGGTCGTTTCGGTAGGCCCGGCAGGTGTTTAGCGAAAACCCCTTTTCGGCAGACAGGGTTTCGATAAAGCTTTCTATCCATCCTCTCATGGCAATCTAAGCCCAAAGTCTATAGGCAACCAGCCCCTTGGTTTTGTTCAGAGCCGTCCAAACATAAAAATGGTAAGTGGTTGTTGGGCAAACTCTAAGTGCAATGACGGTTAATAAGGACCCTAATTTCTGCCCAACTGCTGACCTCCCTGAAAGGATGATGGGAAGAGCGATTCCAGGGTTGGCTAAACAGGATGGGAGTGATTGCACGCTCACTCAACATATGACAGACCTCAAGGCAGTCCTCTACGAAATATAGGATCCCGCGTTCATTAAGCACATCGCCCTTTGCTTCAAGGGTTCCAGTGGCAATAACTTCAATCGCAGACGGTCTCAACGGAAGCACTTTGTGTATCCATTCCTTGATGGTTGGAAGCTCGGGACGCGCTGTAACAAAAAGGAGCGGGTGTGCTTCCGCAATTTCAGTAAGTACTTCTACGGACCCGTCAATAGGTTTGAGCTCCGGCTCAAAGTCTCCTTCCAGTATGCGATTTATGATGACCCTGATGATCTCGGAATCTATGTCTAGGCAATCTTCAAGAAAATACTCAGTGATGTCCTCGTATCGAATATGGTTGATACCATAGTCCTTGCGCCCAATTTCCAAGAATAGAGCCATTGTGTTGGCAAACACCCCATCTATGTCAAATGCTATTTTATCTGGGGTGATCATTTCGGCAGCCTTATGCGGCTCTCCTTGTTTTTTTCTTTAGGCGGCTTACACGTTGTCTCAATATCCTCGCTTTTGCATTGTCCTTGTTTTCATAAGCCTCGGCTTTTTGGGCTTTAAGGCCCTGAATCTTCTCCTTTATTTCACGTATTGAAACATCGGATTTCTCGCTCTTGACTACCTCAATGCCCCGAGCCTTCTGAATAGCAGCCAGCAGTTCGGCCTTGTTCATACCGTGCACCCCGGATATCTCCGGAATATTTAAAGCTGTCTCCCGCAGTTCCTTGGCTGTCATGCGGTCCAGGGGCTTTTCTTTTTTCTCTTTTTTCTCCTTCTTTCCCATGTCCTGTTTCTCCTTTTCTGTTTTTCTAGAAGCTGTTTCAGCTTTTAACCTTCTCAACCAAAGAAAGAAACGGTTTGAAAAGATCTATCGGAATCGGAAACACGGTTGTTGAATTGCTCTCAGCCGAGATCTCGCGCAACGTCTGGAGATAACGCAGTTGTAAGGCCATGGGGTGATCACGGATGATAGTCGCCGCCTCGGCCAATTTTGTAGCCGCCTGAAATTCTCCTTCTGCATTGATCACCTTGGCACGTCGCTCGCGTTCGGCCTCGGCCTGCTTAGCCATGGATCTCTGCATCTCCTGTGGGAGATCGATGTGCTTAACCTCCACTGTGGAGACCTTGATACCCCAAGGATCAGTATGAGTATCCAGGATCTCCTGGAGCTGGCTGTTGATCTGGTCCCGTTCAGAAAGAAGTTCGTCCAATTCGGCCTGTCCACACACACTCCGAAGGGTAGTCTGTGCAAGCTGAGATGTTGCATACATGTAGTTCTCCACCTCAATGATCCCCTTCACCGGGTCCATGACCCTAAAATAAATAACAGCATTTACCTTCACAGATACGTTGTCCCGCGTAATGACATCCTGTGGGTCAACATCCATGGCGATCAGACGCAAGCTCACCTTCACCATCTTGTCAACAACAGGTATCAAGATGATCAAGCCTGGACCCTTGGCTCCGATCACCCGCCCCAACCGGAAGATAACACCGCGCTCATATTCATTGAGGATTCGTATAGCCGAAGCCAGAAAGAATACCAGAAGGATGATACCCGTAATTATCGTAATCATATTCATATTAACCTCCTCGCTGGGGGCACAGTATTGTTATCTCCGCTGCAGCCTCCGCACCACCAGCAATACCAAGTGTGGTAATTCCTTGTTATACCCCGTCCGCCTGTGGCGGGAATTTCCATCCGCTACGCTCGTAATGACATCAAGAGGGACTTTTTACGAGACCATCTATCTTGGTATCTTTACAAAAACAGTTGTAAAGTGTCAAGCATCTAGCTAGTTTCCATCCATAAATGGCCCTTTTCCGCAATCTCGGCGTCAAACTGCGGGTTTGCTTGTGCGACGTACCTCGGTACGCCTCCGCGCAACCCCTTGTTTTCCTTGACCTTGCGGAAAATTGATTTTTTTGTCTTTGAGCCTTGAGTTTTCAGCTCTGAGCTATCATAGGGATTATCTTGGCGGGTAATTGGTTAGTATGTATTTCTCGTACTCATCGGCGGACATGAGTATCTCAAGATCATGCAGGGAAAAGAGCTTGGCCCGCATGATCCAGCCATCGTTGTAAGGCGAATAGTTGACCAGCGAGGGATCGTCAATAACATCCCGGTTGACTGAAACAACCCGGCCATAGACCGGGGAGTAAAGATCGTTAACGAGGCAGCTACACTCCACGCTCCCAAGGGGCTCACGGGTTACAATGTCATCACCCTCGTTAGGCAGTTCTACATAATTGAGTTTTCCAAACTGGCACTGGGCAAAATCTGTTAAGCCGAGGGTGACAGTGTGATTTTCTTCATATCGGACCCACACATGCTCCTCAGAGTATCGTAGTTCGTCAAGTACCAGCAAAGCAGCCTCACTTCTTTTGTTGCCCGTATCGTGTCAACTGGTAAACTAACGTCGGTATATACAAAAAAATATTGCTTTGCAAACACTTTTTTTCACAAAATAACGCACTGTCCATCTGCCAAGAAAATTCAATATGTTATATAGATGGTGTCCATCCATAAACTCCCATCTTTTTGTGGGATCTGTTTGGATAATGAGGCCATTTTGGCCGTTTTTGCCAAAAGTTCAAACTTGATGGTATCGTAAAAACTCGTCACTCCGGTGAAAACCGGAGTGACGACTTTTTACGAAGCCATCAAACTTAAAGGGGATTTTATGGTATTTCTATGGACAATAACTAACACTTGTAATTTCTTGACAAAATGTAGATGTTGAACTAATTGTAACTTCACCGTCATAGATATAGACTTGATTGTCGGAAACCCAAATTTCATGTGGTAACAATC
>DAOUTV010000098.1 GCA_030668505.1 Desulfobacterales bacterium
AGTATCGGTGCGAACAAAAAGGCATCGCTGGCTAACGCGTCATCGGTTGCCGTGGGAAGCAAAAAATCCGTACCGAGCAGCACACTACCGCACATTTTCCCATCTTTACCGTATGTAAACTCTAAGGCTTCCGGTTTGAGCAAAAACTTGAGATCCATGTCTCCCATGCCAATCGCATCACTATCAGCGTCGGGAGGGAATCCTGAAATATCGCTGAAATCACGGTACTGGGCGAGCGGCAATTCATAGAACATGCCAACTCGAGGGCTGAAGCCAAAAGTGCCGAACGCCGTCACATCGTGCTGTATCAGCCCATTTTCCAATTCCGTATAGCGATAATAGGGCATCCACTTGTTAGAAAATGAGCGCGGGTCGGTTCCGGTCGCATCTTCCTTAACGGCCTTTGCTACTTTCGCCTTTTTGGCCGCCTTTTTTACTTCTTTGAATTCTTCTATCTGTTCTTGAGATACGTCCTGCGGATCCTGTCCTCCCTGGGCAGCAGACAGCGCAACAGCCGGAATGAACGTCAAGACCAGAGCGGCGGCAAGTAACGTAATAAAGCAGCTTATTCCAGATTTGTTGCCGAGCAGCCTCATGATATTTGCCTCCTTTTATTACGGTCTGGAAAACCTGGCCCTCTGGGCCCGGATAGCCCGATTCAAGAGATTTCTTTACTGTCACGTCGCCATCGAGGCTAGGTGAAGATCCAATCTCTGGGCAGGAGCATGGCCTTCTTTACTCAAGTCCCTCCTGGTCCAAACAGGTCTAGCTCCCGTCTCATTTCCCTCTCACCGCTTCAATGAGCTCCATCCCTCCCGTGCTTGAAACCGTGTCGAATTTCACCTCCGGTGGCTCTCTCGAAAGATCCAACACGGCCAGGATCTTCCTGAAATCATCCGAGGCGATGTGCTTCTTCACGTCAACCTCCGAACCCCACTCTTCCACTAACGTAACGGCATTGGCATTATCGATGTCCTGATAAATCTTCAGGCCCATACAGCCAGGCTGGTCTGCCATTCGTGAAATGAGGGGCCGAACCGTCCTGAGAACATCGTCCAGTCGCTCTGGGTACACAACAATCCGGAATGTGGCAGTGACCATTTTTCAGTTCCTTTCGGCTCTGGAGGATTGTTACTAATGGGAGCAGAAAACAGATTGCATGTACTCATGCGCTTATCTGACTCTAAAAGACCGAACATTCACCGCCCGTTCGTTTCACTCACTTGAGTCACCCCAGTTAAATGCTTTCAGGTTTAACGGGGCAGGCAGGGTGCGCTAAGAAATCCGTTTTTTCATTTGCCGGGAGACCCCAGAGGAATGCGAAGCATATTCCTGCGGGGTCTCCCGATCAGGAAAAACTAATCTCCCTCCGCGTTCTCAGCGTCTCTAACGATCCTGAGCCTTCGTCCCGAGCTCAGGCCGAGGGGCAACGCCGAAGGAGCGTGGGTGGTGAAGACATGAAATGCAAACAATTTAATGCTCCCCGTAGTAATAGGGATACGAATGGTGAAGGAATGTAGATACGATATATCAAGAACCGTACCAGAAGTGAGAGGCTGACGGGATACCCTATAACACATTGATATTAAACAGCATATCGTTTACAGGGGGCTTGGGGAATGAGAGGGAAAAAAGGACCGGATCTCCGGGATTTCGGAGAACCTACGACATATTGGAGACAAGTGGCGTCCCGGAGATATCTATAGGCTGGAAAGCAGTTGGGTTCCTTAAATGCATGTGTGCTCTGACAGGAGCATTGAGTAAGCGTATTTATATAATTTCACCTTCCCACAACATGTTACAGAAAATTCGCCAGGGCAAGACACTGAGGTTGGAACTCAATTTTCTAGGTAAAGGATCTCTCGAAATGATAAAGCTTTTTGGGCATTTATGTTCTTGATTAAAAAGATGAAGGCCTTTGGTCCTGCCTGTTACATTCTCGGAAGACTTGATTTCAAGAGCGATTTCCGCATCTCCAAGAATGAGATCAACTTCCGCACCACTGGCGGTTCGCCAAAAGGTAATGGGAAAATCCAACCTGCTGTAATGTCTGTAAGCCCAGCATTCCTGAAGTATAAAGTGTTCGAAAGCTCTGCCATATTCTCTTGTGCCGGGCGCCAGGGATTTATAACCTAAAAGGGCGGAAATAATTCCCATATCAAAGAAATAGAATTTTGCAGTTTCAATAAGTCTTCTTTTTTTTGATTTTTTCCAGGGGGGCAACTGCCTGCCAATAAAGGTATCTTCGAGTATTTGATAATATTCCCGAATCGTCTTTACAGAAACACCGCTCTCTCTGGCCGCATTTGAGTAATTCAGCAGCATTCCATTGGTAATGGCAGCCGAATTGAGGAAGCGTGAGAAAGCAGGCAAGTTCCTGGTCAATGCCTCAGCCTGTATCTCTTCCTTGAGATAGTCATGGACGTATGCTTTAAGATCCATTTCACTATCGGATGAAAGATAGTGAGCCGGCATGAGGCCGGCCACGAGAGCTTTCTCTAAATTAAAATCTTCCAATTCATCAGTCACCAGAGGATAGAGTTCGAAACGCCAGGCTCTGCCGCCCAATAGATTCGTATTTCCCCTCCGGAATTTTCTCGCACTGGAGCCGGACATTATGAATTGAAAGCCTTTATTTTCTATGAGCCAGTGAATTTCATCCATCAGGTGGGGAATCTTCTGAACTTCGTCCACCACCACTGTTCTCGAAGGTTGAGCCTCAAGGATTTGCCGTAACCGCGTGGGCCGTTGGCTTAGCGATAAAAACAGATCATAATCCAGCAAATCTATGAAAAAGGCTTTGGAAAACTGTTGTTTCAGTAATGTTGTTTTGCCTGTTTTCCTGGGTCCCCACAAAAATGCAGAGCGATTCGAAGGCAAATCAATCCGTTGGATGCGCTTTATAAGTCGGTTGTTTTTCATGGGCGATTTATATGATAATTTTTATCGTAAGTCAAATTGTTTGTGATAATTTGGAGCATAAAGCAATATTTTCGCAAAAAATACGAGGCGCTTAGTGCAATGATCTGCATAAAGAACCTGGCCTCTGTTCTAAGATATTTCTCAGGATGCAGGCCTTCGTTGAAGGCCCAGTTTCTTGATTCTAGAGTCTATCGTAGTGGGTTTAAGGCCGAAGATTTGTGCCGTAGCGTTGTCGCCACGAACTCGCCAACCAGCCAACCTTGGACAGCTGCGCGCTCAGCGCCGTACGGGAGGAAAGAGGAGCACAGACACCTCTTGACACAACTCAGTTACCTGCTATAATGACCATAGTGATTGTATTGATTATAATGATTAGTATAAGGAGGCTGCAAATGGTCAAGAAGATCTCCGCTGTAAAGGCTCGTCAAAACCTGGGTCAGGTTATGAACGAGGTGGCTCTCAGGGGCGATGACTACATTGTGGAGCGGGCAGGCAAACCACTCGTTGCCATCATCCCTATTGAGAGGTACGAAGAACTGGAAAGAGATTTGGATGCTTTCTTCAATGAAGTGGGGTTGTTTCGATCTCGGATAAGGGGAGTGGAATCTAAGGACATCGATCAGGCCATCAAGGAAGGTGTGCGCACGGCTAAAAGTGAAGAGCTCAAACGCCTGAAGAGGAAGAGATGATTCGCGTGGTCCTTGACGCCAACTTGTACGTCAGCGCCCTGTTGAAACCTCGCTCCAAGCCAGCCCAAATCTTACAACTTGTTTACGACAGAAAGGTGCAGTTGTTGTTGTCAAGCAAGATTCTCTCTGAGGTCAAGACGGTCTTGCTATATCCCAAACTGCAAAGGCTGCACCAGCGCACCGAAGAACAAGTTTACGACCTGCTCAGAAAGCTTGCTAAGATTGCCGTACTCACTCCTGGTGAGTTGACTCTTGACGTTGTCCACAGCGATCCCACAGACAATAAATATGTCGAGTGTGCCATCGAGGGAGAAGCGGATTTCATTGTGTCCGGAGACCGGCATCTGACAGATCTCAAGGATTTCCGAGGGATAAGTATCCTAAGCCCAACGGCATTTCTCAACGTTCTGGCTCGGCGAGGGCGATAGGGGGTGATGAGGGGCTTGCGTTTCATCGCAGCATTGTCTTGGTGGACGGACAACAGAACACTAGGAGCTGGACCGTCACTTAATGCCCAGTTTCTTGATTCGCGAATCCAGTGTGGTGGGTTTCAGGCCAAGGATCTCAGCCGCACCGTTCTTGCCCCTGACACGCCACCCCGTACTCTCTAAAACCTTCAGGATATGCTGTCTTTCTAACTCGTTCAGGGTCAATTTGTTAGGAGCCTGGGAATCCGAGACTCGGGGCACGTCGATGAAAAGGGCAGGTCCGTGGCAGAGAATCATGGCTCGCTCGATCACATTCTTCAACTCCCTCACATTCCCGGGCCAGGGGTATTGCTGCAAACTTTCCATGTCTTTCCGCGGAATGGTGTCAATCGCTTTGCCCATGATTTCCTGGTATTCATTCACAAAAGCCCACACTAAAAGGGTTATATCTTCCCTCCGTTTCCGAAGGGGTGGAACCGTAATGGGAAAGACATTTAGGCGATAGTACAGATCTTCCCTGAAGCGGCCCTCCTGTATGGCTTTTGCCAGGTTTTTGTTGGTTGCAGCAATAACGCGCACGTCGACCTTGATCGTTTTGGTACTGCCGAGACGTTCGAATAGCCCTTCCTGAAGAACAGTTAGCAGTTTCGCCTGCGCTTCCAAGGGCATCGCGCCGATCTCATCCAAGAAGATGGTGGAGCCGTCGGCCGCTTCAAAGCGGCCGATCTGCTTGGACAAGGCCCCTGTGAAGGCGCCCTTCTCACGCCCGAATAATTCGCTTTCGATCAATGTTGACGGCAATGCGGCACAATTCACCTTGATCATGGCTCGATCTTTCCGCGGGCTCATATTGTGAATGGCACGGGCGAGAATTTCTTTGCCTGTGCCGGTCTCCCCCAAAATGAGAACAGAGGTGTTCTGATTAGCTACCATTTCTGCCTGGCTGAGAACGCTTTTGATGACATCGCTGTCGCCGACAATTTCATCGTGCCGATAATTGATCTCTATTGTTTTTCGCAGATAGATGTTTTCCTGCTCCAGGCGATTTTTCAACCGCTTGATTTCGTCATAGCTGTCTTGGAGTTCGACCTCTGCTTCCCTTCGGCGCATGGCGCCAAGTATAACCTTTCCGATAGCTCTGGAACGCTCGACAATATCCTTAGGCCATACATGTTCCGACAGAACCTTATCCATAGCGAAAACATCAACTCCCGAATCATCAGATTCTAATGGGACTCCAACACCTGCCTTTGTTCCAAAGAAATTCAGGATGTTGCGCAAATCCGGCAATTGTGGACATTCATCGATGCTGCCAAATACAACCGATTCCCCCCGTGAATAATGAGCGGCAAGGCTGGGATATTTTGTTTTATGAATCTCGTCCATTTCTCCCTTAGGAGGATGGTGCTTAGGACGCCACATGATCCTGATTTTCAAAACGTCCCCGCTTAGAGATAGTCGGTAAAGCCTGACTGTATCCACCTCAAAATATCTGCCTATCTCCGCAAGAGTATCTTGAATGGCTTGTTCGAATTTAACTCCGGATAGACCGATGAATTTTGTGGAGATTCTGGCGACGAGTTCCTGGAACCGCATCCGCTCTTCAAGAGCTTCTTCAGCCTGCTTGATTTCCGTGATGTCCCGCCCGAGAATTATTACCGCCGTTGGTCTGCCCTCGAAGGTAAAGGACGAAGATGCGGATTCGACGACAATGATCGTTCCATCCCGCTTAGTCAGTTCTATTTCAGCAGGAGGGTTGCTTTCTCCCTTTTCCAGTCTCTCGATGCGTTCAGCGACTAGTTGGCGTGATGAAGGTGCAACATGTTCGAGCGCAGGCACCCCGACCATTTCTGCCGGATCAGAGTAACCCAGCAAACGCGCGCCGGCAGAGTTAGAGAAAACCAACTGTCCGTCTCGCATTGCCAGGATCGCAGCAGGCGACTCTTCAACTAGTCTGCGGAAAATTCCCTGACCATCTTCTATTGCCTTGAGTTCTATTGCCGAGATCCGCTGTTTCAGTTGTTCATAGGCCAGTTTATCGTCCATCTGCTCAACCTCCGAAAGACGCAAGAGCACACGTTACCTATATCCGTAGACCAATTCACAAACCGTTGCCCCTACTCATTTGTTCCGTTTTATGTGGGCGTTACTTTTCCACAAAACCAGGTACAACTTGCGGTTAAACGTACTAAATCCAGACGCATATTTCAAGGCCGGGTAGCCGAGTTGGCAACTATGAGGTCGAAGCAGTGTGGATGGTTTGCAGGCGGGAGTGTAATTCTCCTTTTTCCCAACCAGATTCGTCGAAATAGCCATATAGAAGCCGTGAAAGAATTTCAAATCCCCTCCCCTGCCGACCGCGATGACGTGTTAAAGCTTCAGGTCTCAACGCTTCCGGGGCATAAGAGGGACACGGAGTTAATCAAAGTCATCGCCACCCGTGAGCCTATAGGGCTTCTTGATGGGCTTCTAATACGGGACCAGTACGGCGTCATGGACACGGTGAAATTCGCCGTCACAGAAATAGCCCGCCTGATTTCCTCAATCCCCGGGAATTCTAGGGACATCCATAAATAAGTATCTCTTTGAATCTATGTTGTTTATTTGTTTATGGACATCCCTACTAGCAAGTGATGTGGAGGCCTTGAGGTGGATTGAGAATGTGTATGCGTAGCTGAACACAAAATCAGGGTGAGGCCATAAAGAGCTTC